>CANOID010000004.1 GCA_947565985.1 uncultured Lachnoclostridium sp. | reverse complement strand
TCCAACCTTGTGATTATCAGATTCTAGATATCTGAGTTTTCGGACAGTCTCCCCCCGAATGGACAAGGGAAGAAATTATTTATATTGTTGCTTGTATCATTACTCATGTTGTTTCTCCTCTTAAAAAATAAGACAGTAAGCCTTAACCCTATACTGCCTTGTAATCTTATATTTCCTTTACTTTTGATAGATTTATCCATCTATCTTTTTCGTTGTTGCTTTTCCTTTTAAGTCTGCCCCAGTTTCCTTTTAATTCCATAATATGTATGGTTGTTCCTTTTTTCATTGTTTTTATCTTTGATGCTGTTGCTTTGGGAGCGGAACGAATTGTGGCATTTTTAGTTACTGTTGCTTTGAATTGGTAGCCCTTTGTTATGAACCTGTAAAATAATATCCACTTTTCATTGTCAACACCAATCATAGACAAAGGGCACGGTTTTCCGTTTATATCCCAGTGTCTTATGATGGTTTTAACATTAGGACATTTCTTTTGTATATACTGTACAAGCTGGCGTGTAGCAAGCATTTGCTCCCAATTAGTGTCCTTTACACAGTCACAGAGTTCAATAGACACGCTATTTGCATTAATACATTCGCCGAAGTATTTTGCCGCACCACTAGAATTGCCATAGAAGCCACCAACAGACCAAGCTATGCGATTTATATTGATAGATTTCCAAATTTCTCCTTTTTTGTCCACGAAAAAATGTGCACCTGCTTGCCTTGTATTTCCTGTAGCAAAATAGTCAGCGTTGTTTTTAGCTGTGTCGTTTTCATTGCCTGTGTAATGAATAACTATATACTCTATATTTTTTAAATTTCTTTTACCGCCATAACTTATAGATTTGGCTAATCTTTTACGAATTTTCATCTGCCGCCTCCGCTTCTTTTTTTGCTTTGAAATTTGCTTCTAAAGTTTTCATGCTTGCAATAAATTTTTCTCTACGTCTTTGTATCTCATCTTCTGTCAATGGCTTATTTTTTTCTTCCAATTCTTCAAGTAATGGTTTTTCTATATATTTTGACTTAGCTTTTCTACCGGCAAAACAATGTTCCAACACAGTTCCAACTGCGGACTGGACATACATTCCCATTTGCCATAGCTGCCTGTCCTGCATTTTTACGTTTAGTTCATATGCCTTGTTGTAAGGCTCTAAATCGGCAGGGCAAGACCAGTCTATATCATCAATAGTAAATCCATAACCTTTTGTTACTAACAGCCAATATGGACGAATTTCATTGCAATAAAGTTCCCATGTTAATTCTTTGTTTTCTCCTCTTTCTCCGACTTCTCTTCGAGCTTCTTCTGTTCTTCCTGAAACGCCTTCTTTAAAAAACTGTTTTCAAACATTTCTTCTTCTAATTTTTGAAATAACGACATAATGTCACCATCTTGATTGTCTAGGTACTCTTCAACTAATAAAAATACTTTATCAAGTTGTTCATCTTTGCCCTCGCCTGTATCGTAGTCATACCTGTATTCTTCGTGGTTTACCTGTAAACCTACAAGTAAAAATTCAGGAATGAATAATAATAAATCTTCTAAAACTTCTGATGTTCTAGCATTGTTTCTACTTCCAGCATTCTCAAACTTGATTATTTTAGATAACAGCCTTGTTTTTAATGTTGGCTTATAGCCGAATTTGATGTTTAATTCCTTATTTCCAATATTTAATTTCATAACTTTACCTCTTACCTTTCTTTTGGAGAAAATAAAAAGAGAGTTTTCTCTCTCTTATTTTCTACTGATATTTTTAGTGTTTATTTTTATTGCCGCTTAAAATGAAGCTGGTGTTGTTACTTCTACAGCTTCGTCAAGTCCAATAAAATCATCAACTGTACAGTTTATTGCCACTGTTAAAAGACCGTTCTGGTCAAAAGCTGGCTGCGGTATTTTATTTGGCACATTGGCAACTACAAAGAAAGCACCCGTAAGTCCCGGAACTACCGTCTGGAAACACATTTTCTTACCCAATACCGCTTTCCATTCGGCAGCTGTATCATCTGTCAGGTTGACAGTAATAGTTAAACTGTCTGTTAAAGTGCTTCTTCCTGGCACGTTCCTTGTAAAGTAATCCTCTAATGCCGAAGCATCAATATTTTCTGGGTCTATTGTAACCTCACCTATTGCATTAATCCTAGTAAACTGCTTATAATCACTAGCAGTTGTTATTTTATCACCTGTTGTTTCTGCACCCCAGAATGTAATTCCAAGGGTTGAAAGTCCTGCGTCTGCCATAATTAAAATCCTCCTTTAAAATTTGCATAAAAATAAGAGCGTTTCTGCTCTTTGATTAACTGTTATTCTGTTACAATCTGTCTCCTGCTCCGATTACCCGGCTAAACCGGGCTGTCATCCTGTATTCCTGCGGTTTACTGTCAAATGATGGCATAGTATTAACTGAAAATCGCATTGTTTTCATTATTCGTGTTACTTCTGCCATGCAGTTTTTTGCTCTGCTTTCGCTTTGGTTGTCAAATACATCAACTTGAAAAGTGAATAATCCACCGTTTATCGAACTTCCTTCAAGGTCTTGCCCTCGTTCTGCTCCCGGTAACTCAATAATGATTATGTACGGAAATATCGGCGGCGTTTCGGACACTTGTGAAGTCGAAAAGTTCTTCCACGTGGTAACGCCATTAACTTTTATCTTCTGCATTTTGTATTTGGTTTTCAAATCCTCCGAAAAGTCGTTCATAACCCTTGAAAATACGATTGTCGGGATTTCAAAAGTCCATATCGCCATATGTGTCACCACCTACCTTTCCGTCCGCTTTTTCTTTATAATTCTTTGTAAATTGCCTTTATTACTTCTGCGTCATAAAGTGCATTGTGCTTGTCTCCCGTAATCTGCTGCCTGCACAGTTCGGAAACAATTTTCTCTCTGCTCTTGTCAAATGCTTCTCTTTCAGAAATTCCGTAATGCCTTGCAATATCCTGATTGATGTCGTGACATACTGCTGATACGTTCTTTGGCAAGTCAAAAGCACCGCCAAAAATATCAATCAGCAGAACCATGTCATAATGGCATACATCAGAAACGAATTGAACGCTGTCAAATTGTTTTAACCATTCGCCCAATTCATACTGAATATCTGCTTTACTTCCAAGAACAACCGTTGTGTTGTTATCCTCTCCAAGCCTTTTGGCAAGCGTATTATTGCCACCAAGAATAGTATGCTTTAACACATTTTCTTTCAGCCAATCATCACACTGGCTTTCGTCATAATCGGAAAATTCAGCGTAGAATTTCTGCCCGTTTTCTGCCACAATACCAATACTGACAAGTGTTGTGTTTTTATGTAATCCTGTAAATTCTGTATCAAAATATAAATTCATTAGGTCATATACCTCACTTTCCCACATTTCTTACAAGTACAGCGGTATAATTTCGCCATACCACCATTTACCATATGAAGATACTTGTATTCGTAATCGTGCTTGCAAAACAGTCTTTTAAAGAAATTTCTCAATCTCCGAACACCTCCTTTGATATTTTTACCACTTCTTTTTGCAGTTCAAGGCTTGTAAGGTACATGAATGGTCTTGCTGGCATACCTTCTGTATAATGCCACTGTCCGTCCTTTCCTGGGTAAAACCAGTAATATGTGCCTTTTACCGCATTATATCTGATTGTTTTTCCTGTGTTATAATCCCAACTTACGCCCTCCGGCAAAGGGTAGGGATATGGCGTGTTCTTCCCTCGCCACCCAGTACCAAAGCAAACATAGGCGGCGTGCTGACTATCCGTAACCACCGCAAATATCGCCCCAAACTTTGTTGAGCCTTTATATTCGCTGTGCAAACTCTGTATCAGCTCGCCAGTAAAGATTGCGTCAAGGTCTGCTATCTGCACTCTGGCAACTTCAACGCCACGCTTGCTAAGTTTTTCTGCCAACAATCGGCACTTGTATGTCAGACTGTCCTTATATTTTTCAAGTTCTTTTTGCAAACTTTTAATTGAACTCACTGAAAGCGTTGCGGATAGAGTTTTCTTTGCCATATCACGCACCTACAAAATATCCAATTCTTGAAACACCTTGAAAATCTTTGGGGATTGGATTGCGAACCAGTTTACAAGCTGTTCATTCTGCGACCATTCTTCCATTCCGCTCTCTGACATAAAAGCGTGTATGATTTCATGGCGTGTCACTTGATTTTTTACAAATTTCAAATCTTGGTCTGCTCCTAATTCATTCACAAATCCCGCAATCACAATTTTCTTGTTTGTTACATCGTGAAATCCGTCCATGTTTTGTAAAAGTGGAAATTCATCATTTGTTGCCTCGTCAAAAATTTCATACTTTGTTCCTAATACTTTTACTTTCTGCATAACTTATCAATCACTTCCTTTGCAAAATTTTCCGCTTCTTCCTCTGAAAACTCTTTTCCGTTGCAATACTGCATAAAATGACAATACTCATGCGAAAGAGTTTCAACAATTTGAAAATCATCATTTGGCATATCTCCCGCAATAAAAATAGATGGGACTTCATCTTTTGTTTCTGGTTTAACAAAAACGCCAAAACCGATACCGTCTGGCGTTTCTATTGTGTCGTAACCTTCACATATATGCAGAAACACATCTTTATTTGTTGGATAGTTGTCATTCAGAAATTTAATTGTTTTATCAATTTCTGCGTTTGAAATCTTTAACATATCGCACCGCCTTATTTGTTTGTTGCTTGTAAAATCACTTTCATCACATTAAGAGAGGGCGACAACTTCATCACAACATAATCAGCACTGGTTTTTTCAGGATAATCGCCATTCAGCGTTATTGCCACATCATCAATTTCCACATCTAAATCAATGTGCTTGAATTGTGGTTCGCTTGTATGCCATATCAACGCACCCTCTTTGAGTGGTACTAAGCCAAGTGGGAGCAACATAATCGCACTATAATCTTGCTGCGACAATCCGTACTCTACCGCCTCTGCCTCGCCCCCCCCCGACATGGAGATGCTTGCACGGAAGTCGATAGGTTCACTATAAACAACCTCGGTTTTTCCGTTTGGGATTATGCCAGTCGGGTATTTGTTTCCGTCCTCGTCCTCGTAATAATCGAACTCTGGAATTTCCGCTATCTGCAAGGAGTACTTCATGGGCTGGGTGTTTTTTCTGAATTGTCGCACGAAATCACCGCCTTACGGAATAACACTTTCAATAACTTTATCCAATTCATCTTTTGTTCTTCTGATAACTTCATAATAGCTTTCCAAAAATTCTTTACATATTTTTTCAGCCATTATCTGTGAAAGTTCCATTTTCTTTTGTTTTGCATTTCCATGGACGACAATTTCCAGTTCTGCTTCATTTGATTTTATTCCATTTATTAATTCTAAAATGTCGTCAGCAGACTGGCTTAAATCATTTATTTTGGTTAACAATTCACTTGCTTTCTCACTTGTCTTTCTATCCATGAAAATCACTCCTTAACCTCTGGCAGTCCCGCGATTGATGTTAAGATTGACAAAATCCCTGCCAATGCAGAGGCAGATGCTACCATGACCCAATCTACACTGCCTAATACTGCGGCACTTCCAATAGTTGCAATAGCGGACTGGCAAACCGTTTTTAACGCCCTAATTCCTGCACAACGTATCCATTTCTTTGTCTTATCGCTCATAATCAATCGTCCTCCTTATTTAATCTATCCACGATTTCATCTATTCTGTGGTGTGCCTGTCTTGTTGAAGCTTCTATTTCTATAATTTTTTCTGAATGTTTTTGCACATCCTTCTTAACCGCTGACACATCATAGCGTATTTCCTGTGTATTTTGATTTATCGTATCAAGTTTTAAATTTACTTCTGTACGTTCAGCAACTCTTTGTTCGATATCCTTAATATCTGTATGTTTACTATTTCTTGAATTAAAATAAATCATAGCAATTACAGAAATAATACTTACTATAACCGCTATGATGCTAATAACAACTGGTAACGTCATATTTGCTCAACTCCTTGCCGCAAATTTGATTTTATATGACTGCCCACCACCGCCTAAAGCCATATCCCTGCAATTTTAAACCCGTCGAAATCGACCAGTTTAAAATCACGCACTATCGCCTTATGTAAATTTACTCTGTAGTAATTCCCCTAGCCTGTAACGCACCTATAATTTCATTGATTTTTGTTACAATCAATGTTGTATCGGTCTCGGAATAGTCAAGAGCAGTAAGCTGGCTTGCTACGCCTGTTAAAGTCTGCAAATCTTCTACAGATTGTTTTGTGGCATATTTTTCATCTGCTGTTACTGTTTTTTCATAGTCCGATAAATTAATATTTACTGATTTGTCCTCTATAGGAAGTGCTACGTCATTGAGCCTAATCTCTTCAATAGCATTCGCATCGCCGCCATTTTCAGAAAGATATTCCTCTGCATTTACCCAGTCACCATTTTTTCGTAGGTATGCTGCATCTTTAGGTCTTGACGGCACTTCTGGAACTCCGCTAACGCCACTATTCCATGTTTCACCGCCATCTGTAGAGTACTCCATTCCATTTGTTGTAGATCTTATTAGACCTACTTCATATTCTCCTGGAATGGTCATTACGTAAGATAATCCTTCTGGTGCTGCTTCTTCTGGCTCGTCTGGCAAAACTGCACCACTTTCTGTAATAGCTACACTTGTCCATTGTGTGCCAATTGTAGTCCCTGCTACAACACGCATTTCAAATGATTGTTTATCTTTTAATAATTCATTTGGAATTGCACATGCTTCATCTATAAGGTCTCTGCGGTACTTATTTTTGTTTTTTAAAAACTCGACTGCCTTAATACCCGGAATTGCTGCAAATTCTTCGTCAAAATCAAAATGCAGACCAAAGTAATTTACTGCACCGCTGATAAGGGCAGTTTTGTCGCCTGCAACTCGGCTGATAGCCATATTCGATACTTTAAATTCAAGATATTTCAATGTTTTACCTCCTAACATCTTGACAGCGGAATAATGCCTGCAAACAAGTTATCCCTATCTACGAATGTGCGACTAATCCCATTCTCCCCCATAGACGTTTGCCCCTCTGCCCCAATCATGTTATAATCATAAAGTGCGATGTTTCGGATATTGGAATAGTAATTCTCCAAATCTTCCACAATCGCACTCTCTGAATAATGTTTGGGATAATTCCTCGCCCTTTTGACTTCCCTTATTGCATTTTTGATTTTAGGAAATATAAGGGCTTGGTTGAAATCTGTGTCTGTTGCTGATAATTCCGCTGTTAAATCTTCCAATAAGTCATTTTCTAGCGTCAACATAGTGTCACCGCCTTTTAAAGATTAAAATGTTCAATTAGAATTTTTTTCAGTTTTTCTCCGCTTTTTGCATGGGCATTTTCAATTCCTATACTTGATGCAAGTTGCTGGAGTTCTGCGGTTGTCATGCGGTTAATATCAGTTTTTGTGTAGGTCGTCTGCGGTCGTTCCTCAAACTCAATGTCATTATCTGAAGATGGTAATGGCTCTTCGCCTTCTACCAGCTTAATCAACGGCTTTTTCTGCCTGTTGTTACTGCTTGACAACTCCTTTAGTCGTTCCTTGTTGACATTTAATCCATTGCGAGGGAAAATAGCCCCCACATTATATGGATAATTGTTGTCCTGCAAGTCTGTAAAAAAATGAATTACTTCATACATTTAATCACGCTCCTGTGTCTTCGTCTTCCAAAGATGCTTCTGTTGCACCTCCGCCGATTGTTCCTTTAATTACTCCGTCAATTCTCTCTGCAAACAGCGTAATTCCAGACGCCGCCGTCATTTCTGCGGTCATGGTCTTATAGTCTGGCTCTTCGTGCATACCAATAAGACCCAGTTCATCCATTGTCATCTCAAATGCAAGTCCAAGTTCAGATTCCACCGTATTGATATAGTAGAGAATAAGGTTATTCTTTGCAGTTGCGTAGAATTTTCCTTTTGGTACTTGTCCATTCATAATGATTGTTCCAAGCCCAAGAAAACTTACAACATAAGTCATTCCAAAAGCCGTCTGCGTGGTAATTTGTGCATCTCCTAAGTATTCCGCCACATCTTCTGGATTAAGGAAATATACAGCATCAATCGCGTCATCTTCAAAAAGTACCTGCAACTTGCCCCATGCATTAGCAAGTGCCGACTGTAACTTTGCGCCACTTGCTGTTCCCGTACCTTTTTCGAGGGATGCAAAAAACTTTTTTCTAATGTCTTTCTGAATATCCTTTTTCATTTCAGCATTAGTCATTAAGACAGCTTGTGAATATCCTTTGTCTATGATTGCTTCTGCGGTTGTTGCTTTTCTCCACTTTTCTAATACGATTTCCTCAAAATCTACCGGCTCTGTTCTGTAATGAGAAAGTGGGATAAGCTGACCTTCTGGAACTTGCCCGCTTTCAAGCGTACCAACTGCCTTATAGTGCTTTAAAACTGTTCCTGCCTGTTTTGCAATCTTTCTTGTAATTCCCAGTGCCTCGATCAGTTTTGCCAATGTTTCGCCAAACATATAGACAAAATCTACTTCGCGCACCCTTGCAAGGTCTGCGCTTTTAATCAAATTCTCTTCTGGTGTTTCTCTTACAACTCCTGCCATTTTATATACCTATCCTTTCTTAAATTCCGAACAATTGTCTGTTCTGCAAAATTGCTTTCTGCCTTTCGGCTGTGTCTTTGATTGCCATAATCTCTTTTTTGCTCATGGAAGAATATTCTCCAACCCCGAAATTGACTTCCTTGATACTCCCCTGCCATTCAGCCCTTGCCGCTTTTAAGGTTGTTTCTGTGTGCTGTTTTTGGATTTCTGCAAGCTTGTCCATATCTCCCTGCACTTCCGCGTCAGCCGCTTTTGTCGCCATTTCAACACTCATTCCCTGCATTAAATAGCGTTCTTTCGCAAGTGTCCGGCGTTCAAACTCCTGCAACCTTGCGTGTTCTGCCTCGTAAGCCTCTTTTGCCTCTTGGTCTTCGCTTTCCTTGCGTTGTTCGGCAGTCTGCAATGAATGAACGGTCTTTTTGAGCGTTGCGATTTGCGAACTCTGCTTGTCAAACTCGTTTTTCCACTTTTTAGCGTCTGCCTCTGCCTGCGCCGCCCTTGCCATTACTTCCTCGACGCTTGGAGTTTGAGTTTCGTTGTTGCTTTCCTGCTCCTGCTGATTCTGCTGTCCGTCCTGCTCCTGCTCAACTTCTGGATTTCTGATTTCTTCTGCCATGATTTAATTCCTCTCTTTCTGCGATTAACGTCTTCTCTGACGATATTTGCGGTTTCAGTCTTCTCTGACTTCTTGCGATTAATGTCTTCTCTGACAAAATAAAAAGCACCCGGATTTCTCCAAGTGCTGATTAACTAAAAATATTTTGTTGTGCATCTGCATCCGGCTAACTCTTTCACCTCTGCATTAAACGTTATTCCGTCATGGGCGTACATCATAAGGCTATCGCCCACTACAAACGGCTCATCTATGGGTATTTTTACTCTGTTAACTTCTCTGTGTGTTTTTCTCACTTTATTGTCATGTTCGGTTTCCCATTCTTTCCATGTGCAACCTTTTTCTTTTGCTCTTGCAAATTCTCCATATCCTAAAACTGTGTTTGCCTCATTAACCGCTGTAACCACTGCCCTATCATCAGAAACATAATATTTTTCATCAGGATATTTCAACGTGGTATCAACGATTTCTTCCGAAAATTTCTTGATATAATCGTCCAATAAACTATCAATAGATAAATGCTGTAATATAATCTCCGAATACCTTGACTGCAACTGACCGATTATGTATGACTTGTTCATATAATCAAATTCTCGCATTGTGAGAAATAAGGCAAATATGAATAGCATCATGTCATCGACTTCATATGCGAATTTCTTTCGCTCTTTCTTTTCTTCTTCGGTCAGTTCCATTTCATCAAAGTAAGTATCAATATCCAGTATTTCATCTTCTGATAGTGTGTTTATTTCGTCAAATAACCGCATTTCTATCAGCTCCTATCGGTATCTATATTTGGGCTGTTTGCAATCTGGTCTGACATATCCTGCTCTAATCGGTTAGAATTTGGATTTTCCTCTTGATTGCTACTTGACTTCTCAAAAATGGATTTTTGGTATGCCTCAATCAGTTCTTTACTGTCCTCCCATACTTGGTTCACATCTTCAAAAGCGTTCATCTGTCTCAGTGCGTGAAGTCCGTGTATTCCATGACTTACAGCAGTAGCAAAGAAATTAACCTTTGTTGTCAGTTCATAGTTCTTTGACCGCTTAAAACTTGCTTTCATGTCAATTCGCCTAAGTTTCAACATAGGGTTGCTTTGCTCTATGACAAGTGAATTTTTGATTGCCGCAAGAACAACTTCCACCTCTGCCATTTTGCAACCCTCAATGATGTTTTGTTTTTTATTTGCGGCATTTTCAGCGGCGTTCCAACCTGTAGCAGTATCAGTGGCAAGCCCTGTAATATTTGAGGCATTGTCGGCTCTCGAAGGTACGTCGCACTTTTGCAAAATTCTTGCCCTTGCCTGTTGGATATTGTTCAGCATACCCTCATAGTCATAATTGATAGCCAGTGCCTCTACAATCGGGGTTTTTCCGTCTTGTGGTGTATAAGTCTGTAGCCAATCTCCTGTTTTTAACTTCTTTACAACTTCCTTTTCATTTCCGTTTTCGTCTGTAATAATTTCTTTTGGAAATTCTACATCGTTTGTATGGAAAATCGCTTGCGTGTTTTGTTCGACATCATTCGAGAAGTCAGAAAGCATAAGGTTTAGGTTGTTCATTTCGGATAACTGATGTTCAAATGCTCCCGTCCTGTCGTATGACCTTATGTATTCTGTGATAGGATTTCTCCCCAAAGGGTTTATCTCTCCGCTTCTATTTTTGTGTCGCCACCGTTTATCTTCTTCGATTACCTCTCCATTTATAATTTCTTCCAAGTTGACAATTTCATATCTTCTGTCTTTGCTGAAACATGTAAAGTAATTGTTTCCTGTACTTTTGTCATGCCGATATGTAACACCTAACATTACACGCTGGTCTATATGATAGCTTGAATAGATAACAAATGCGCATCTGGGGTCTAAGACAGATAAAGAGAAATAACTGTCACCCTCCTGCCATTCGTCTTTTTTTCTTGTTTCAACGTATGTATGCCCTATTCCTGCAATTTCTATAAATCGTGCTAATTTCTGTGTTTTAGACTTATTATCCTCTGCCTCGTACCCCTCATTCAGTAAAGAGATAGCCTGTGCCTCGTCTACTGTTCCGCTGTCTTTTTCTCCACGCTGTACCAATGTAATAGGATTGCCCCAATCAAAGCCTAACTTGAACTCGACAACCTCATGTGCCACGTTATCAATACAGGTGCAATCAATGTCTGCTCTGTACTTTTTAGGTTCTTTTCGTTGTAGCGGCTGTATTCCCATGTCAAAATCAAGCAGATAATTTATATCCGTTACATTTTGTTTGTGGACATTAAAAGCCTTCCGCACAACATCTATAACATTATCGTATGTGATTTCAGGTATATCTGTATATAATTGTATTCTTCCTATGTTGTGCATACATTCACCGCCTTACAAAAATGTCATTCCGCTACTACATACTCTTTTCGGAATCTCTTTAACTTCAACTTTTCCGCTGTCCACATGGTAAACAATCCGTTTATTACAATTCCTACATCTGCAAATATGGTTTATAGTCGACCGCCCGTCATAAGTGCCGACTTTTAAATTACATTGTGGACAATATGTTTCTTTTGGTTTATATTTTTTCATTTCTACCACCTATTTTCACATAAACTTCTGTTTCTTTTTCTTTTCACACTTTTTGCATTGGCACATAGCAACAAATACTCTTATACCGCTATAATCTGTGTAAGATGGTTTCGGTTCTTCTATCCGTTTCCAATCATGTATACAAAATTTCATAAAACCTCCAAAATAAAAACAACCGCCAATTATTCCTCGGTAGTTGCTGTTCTATATATGTCCATTACCGTTTCCATTATTTTTTCGTAGCAAGGAGTACAAATTTCTCTTACTTCTTTTATTTTGTCGTGTGTTCCTGTGAATTCATCTTTCCTCTCTCCGATTTTAAAATTCACTCCATCTATTTTTCTTGCTGTTCTAACGAGTTTTCCGCATAAATCACATTCATAAGCCTTTGCCATAATCTTAATCTCCTTTTCTGCATTGAAAAAGCACCGCCATTTCTGACGATGCCTTTTGGGAATTTTTCTGATGAAGGCTTTGCGTGTTGGCAAGTTTCATCTGTTTAGGTTTTACCTCAATTATGATTGTAACAAAAATTTTCGGGACATATAGGACAACTTTTATTTTTCTTCCATAAATCTGTAAAATGCTTTCTTAATGCTATCTTCTGTGTTATTCCCCCCTATGTAATCCGCTACTTTTCCCCATGATAAGTTTTCAATAAACCGCAGATTGATTATTCTTCTCATGCGACTGTCATCTACGCTTGCAATAAATTCTTCAACTTCGTTTGTTTTTTCAAGCAAATCAAATTCAAGTAGTTCAAGCGTGGATTTTCGGTTATTCAAGAGAAGCTTCTTTGACAGCAAGTCGGTTTTTCGCTTTTCATATTCCTTTATCGGAACGCCCTCTATATTGTAACTCTGTAGACCGCCCAAACCACCACGCACTTTATCTTTTACGGTTTCACCTTTTTCAATCTCATTTATCCGTTTTTCAATTTTAGGAATTTCATTCTCTAATCGCTGAATTTTCTCTCGCACTTCCTTTACTTCTTGTTGCAAATCGGTATACTGTATCAGAATTTCCTTACTTACCATGTATGTAATCCTCCTTTATATCGGGCTTGGCATTATTACAGCTTTTCTTACTCCGCCCGGATTTTCTATAAACATTTCAAGCTGCGTAATACCGTCAACTGCGTCATCGTGGTCGTTGTCGCCTATCGTTACAAATGTTGTAAATTCTTCCATAGCGTTTTGGTATTCTTTTGTGCGATAATACCGCTTGATTCCGTTTTTTGCGTCTTCTTCTTTTTGCTCTTTGGTCGGTATTCCCGGCTGAAGAAATAAAAATTTTCTTTTCACATCGCCGGAATAGGCAATAATTTTTGAGGTCTTTTCCATTCTGTTGGGTGCTTTTCTGTGGGAGCAACTGCATTTATATCCTTCTTTTTGAAGCATATTGTCAACCAATCCACAATACAAATCTCCGCCTTGGTTTGCCTCAAATCTTGTCTCTCTTATCTCGTTTCCTATTATCTTTCCGACAACAATAGGCAGTGTTACTTCTTTTACGCCTTTGTTAAATACCCAATCGAATATGTAAACATCCCCATTTTCATACTCTGCACCGATTGGCATTGATAGACTATCACCGCCACCTAATGCAACGTCTGTTACTGCAACAATTCTGTGGTCTGTTTCTGGCAGTATTCCGTTGAAGTACCTCAATTCATCAACTCCGAACAAAATACCCTCACGAACATAAGGCTGTTGCATGAATTTAGCCATCCACTCTGCATTGTCAAGTCTGTCTCTCATTTCATGGTAATATTCCGTGGAAAATCCGTTGATTTCGTATGCAAAGTTGCTTTCGTCTTTTTCGTTTAATGCCGAGATTTTTCGCAGATGGTACTCTTTGTTTTCTCCGTACTTTTTTCTTATCCGTTCCAACGGGTCTAATACGTTCCATAGAGTACCTACCATAAGTTCCCTTGCTCCGTCATTTTTACGGTCAACCATTTTATTTAGGTACTCTTGAAATGTTCCCTCCATTCGTCTAGGGCTTAAAGAATGTTCCCTATCCCTTACAAGGTCATCTACATACAAATATCCGTCCGATGATACGTCAATAGCACCCGTCCATGTTCCGTCAATTCCTCGGCAAGTGATTGTTGCAAATCTATCTGGGTCGCCTAATGTGATTGTAAATTCATCTGCGCTTTTATCTGTCGGAAATGACTTGTCTGCATATTCTGGATGAACATAGTCAAATAATTCCTTAAATGTGTACTCTGGTGTCGTCATAAGGTTTAGCAATTCTTTATAAAATCCCTTTGCCAATATTCCAGAGTGACCGCCCATAGCAGAATGGCTGTTTGGTCGTTTTAAGGCTATCCATGAAAGAAAAAATATGCAAATTGTAGACTTGCCGACACGAGATGGCATTGACAAGCCGTAAAATTTGTTTCCGTTTTTTCTATCTTCCAAATTCTGTAAATCTTGAACGACAACATTTAATGCCTTTTTTCTCGGCTCATAAAATCTTTTTGACGGACTTCTATTTTTCTCCATGTATTGAATGGAACTTTCAAATATATACGGACTTTCCAACTTCAAAATCTGATAATACTTATCAACAACTTCATGCCCCGTCTTATTCTCAAAACAGAATTTTTCAAGCTGCCATATATCGCCGCCTGCACCGTTTAGGACATACTGGTTCATAATCTCTTTTGCCCTCGGCGCAATCTTTAAGGCAGTTTCTATGTCATTGTCTTTTTCTTTTGCCCAGAATGGTATTTGGAAATATGCTTCCATGACGGATTTGTCTATGCCATGCTTAGTTATATAATTTTCATAATCTTGGATTGCTTTTGAAATTTCATGTGAAGCCATAAGAAAAGCGCAACCTCCTTTTCTAAAAAGTAAAAAGTTAGTCACGCTTTGACTGATACGCAGAAACCCTTTTCCTGCACCATTATGTGTTATTTATTTAATAAACTTACTGCCTTTTCTACATCTTCTGATTGTAGACCTTTGTATGTGGATGTTAGAATAAGTCTATCCGCATAAGGTTCAGCACTGCATCCATCATCAAGTATAACAAAATTTTCAATTTTTTCTCCATTCCAATTCTCCAACCATTTTTGAATTACCTTTCCTCTGCTTGCGTGTTTTATTACTGGTGTTTTTGATAAAAATTCAATTCCATTATCCGCTAGTTTTTCTTCTAGTTTTTCAAATCTGTATGATTTTTCCGTATTTATGCCGTTATCTCTATCAAACCATCCAAATCTCCATGTAGAAGAAAGTACGACTTTTGCACCTGTCCTGTCTATGATTTCTTTCAATAAAAAAATTTTTTCGTCATTTACAAAATAAACGTCTTGTATTATGTCTGGACAACCAATCCAATTTAACACTCCGTCAATGTCAAGAAAAATTACTTTCATTAAATCCTTCCTATTTTGCAAAAAGGCGGTCACTGCCTTGCTCTATTGTATAAAGTTTTCCACAAGAACAATCAGTTATTACAACTTTTCTGCCTCTGATTAAATTCTCTAGTTCATCTGGATATAAAATATGCTCTTTCCCGCAATGTGGGCAATTAACAATAATCATTTCGCAACCACCACCTATTCACTTGCTTTAAAATTATAAATCGGCTTGATAATCTTCACAATCTCAACCGTTTCTTGAATATTCGCAACAATTTCCTCAATCGGTTTATATACCATAGGGCTTTCATCAATCGTTGACCTATTTACAGAAGTTGTATAAATTCCTTTCATGGACTGTTCAAATTCTTCTATGGAAACAGTTTCTTTTGCCTTGCTCCGGCTCATAATCCGCCCGGCTCCATGCGGTGCTGAATAATTCCAGTCCGCATTTCCTTTTCCTATGCCGATAATGCAACCATCGCGCATATTCATGGGAATTAAAACCTTTTCTGCCTCTTTTGCGGATATTGCACCCTTTCTGACTATATTTGTATCGTGTTCAATATAGTTGTGAATTGTTTCAAAAGCCTTATATAATGCGGTTGAATGACCGAACATATTTATTAAAATTTCGTCTGCAATCGTAATTCTGTTTACTTTTGCAAATTCTTGACACAGTTTCATGTCGTGCAGATAATTTTCTCTGTTTTCTCCTGTCAGATAAGATAATTCTTTCGGTACGCCAATTTTGTCTGGCTGAAATTTTCTCTTTAATTCTGCAAGTCCTCTTTGAATGTCCTTGTGCCTGCCGGTCCTTTTGTAATCCTCAATCAGTTTTTGACTTTCCTCCGCAAGTTTATCTTTCCCTTGCAACGTGTCAATCGCCAACTGCTGATATATTTCCGCAACTTGCTTTCCGATATTTCTACTTCCGGAATGAATGATAAGGTATTTGTTTCCGCTCTCGTCAACATCAATCTCTATAAAATGATTGCCGCCACCAAGCGTTCCACAACTTTTCTTTAACCAATCCACATTTTTTAATTCATTTTTACAGATAAGTTTGTCAATAAGTTCCTCTGTGAATTTATTTTCCGTTTCATGCACGTTTCTGCCACTTGGAACGTATTTCCTGATAACCTCATCAAGTTTTGCAAGGTCAATGTCAATATTTCCAAGTTCCACCGTATACATGCCACAGCCAATATCAACTCCGACTATATTCGGAATTACCTTATCGCCTAAATCAGCGGTAAAACCAATTACACAACCGGCTCCGGCATGAACATCCGGCATAATCCTTACTTTGCAATCCGTAAATGCCGGTTGCTTGATTAGTGTGTAAATTTGGTTTAATGCTTCTGGCTCTATGTTATCTGTAAATATTTTCAAATCACTCATTTCGCAACTACCTCCTTCTTGACCGCAATGACCGCTATCCCATTCGGAGATGTTCGGAGTTCACAGTCTTTCTTTCCTTGTGACAGGATTTTTGCTATGGTATCGGCTTGTTCTATGACTTTATTTTTTATTTTTTCATGTTCTGTTTGTTGCATGAATACCTCCAAAATGCAAATTACATATATCTAAAATAACACGCATACAATTTTTGCGTATAATCTAACTTTTCATCTTTTAACAGATTTTCAAAATCCGTTTCCGAAAGCAACTTTATGTTTATTCTTAATTTTAGCAAAAACAGTCTAATATTCTGTATCATTTCATAAATGTTCATTTCCTCTTTCCTTTCCGTCTGATAAGCGGTAAATGGCACATTTTACGCCAGTTGTTTGTGAAATATCTTGGTATGACACCTTGAAATATCTTCTTCCACCTCTTATATTCCTTGCGTGACATTTTTATCGTTATTTCGCCACCCTTAAAGTATTCTGGATTACTTAAAGCACTTTTGACATCAGAAACTATTTCCGCACAATCTTCTATGTTTACTACATTTCCAAGCGGTTTTAATTCTCCGTCTATTTCCAAATAAAGTTGTCTTTCTTCAACGTTCTTTGTCGGCATTAAATCCCCTCCGCAAATTGAATTCCCCTCATGTCAAAGAAACTTTCTCCACTCCTCAATGCGCTTACGATTTCCTCAAAAACAATCTTTCCTTGCACTTCGTCATAATCTCCAAAATAAGTCTTATCATTGACAAGTATTCTGCAAATCGGTTTCTTATTGCTCACGAACTCTTTAACTCGTCTGTTAGCTTCTCTTTTCGCATCTTCTGTTGAACCGTAGTAATAACATTTTGCCATAACGCTTTTATATATCTCATCTGCTTCTTTGTTTACCGACTTGTCGTATTCTAAACACATATCAACTCTATTTACTTCTACTACGCAATTTCCATCTTTATTTATAAGAAACATTCTCCCTACCCTCCAAACACAGAAATTTCCTACTGACCTCAACGTTTTCGTAGTTATGCAATCCAAGACAAGCTAATGCTTGAAATGTGCACATGATTGTCATAACCTCTGTTGAGTAGCCCAATGCTCTCAACTTTCAGCCCCGAAATAGGCTGCGTTTTTATTTTTCAATATTGAAAATCCCTCAATTCCTGTTCTTTTGCAAATTCCCTTTTGTCGTTTTTGTGCGTCCTGTTCTTTTTGCAATATGGACAACTGCCATTATTCCGACATGATTGGGAAATAGACTTGCAATAATTTCCATGTTGTTTATCAAACGGTTTTCTTTTCTCTTTTCCGTATTTTATTGATTTTTCTAATCCCATAATTATCTCCTAAATTTTATATGGATTTTAAACATTTAAGTGTCAGAAACAATCAGGAAGAAATTTTTGCACCTTGCAATTTTACAATCCCTAAAACAACTGAAAATGGGTTATACAGTACAGAATTTTGTACCTTGCAATTTTACATTTTTTGCAAAATCAAAAATACGCTTTACAGGGCAAATTGCAAAAGGCTTCGTTGAGTGCTAACAGTCTCAACTTTCGGACGCAAAATCGCCCGTATTGCTTATTATCGAAAATCTTTCGATTTAGCAATATTCTTAGCAGCGTTAAAATCTGCATTTAATTCAGCACCGCATGACTTACACTTGAAATGTGCTTGGTCTATTCTCTGTCCCTCCTCCCAATGACCGCAACAGCTACAAATTTGTGAAGTATGATACGGATTTACTTTTCTAACTTCAATTCCGTATATTCTTGCCTTGTAGGTTATGTACTGCTCCAACTTGTAATAAGACCAATTCCGCAAGATAAAATCATTTGCATTATATCCCTCTAAATCCTCAACATTGATATATCTTGCATTGTGCTTTACCGCAAAATCAACAACACGCTTGCTTACCATGTGACTGTATGTTTGGACAAAATTCTTTTCATAATCCTCAAATTTCTTTAACGGTTTTAATTTCTTGTTTCTGCCATGACCGCCACCCGAAAATTTCAAGGACTTCTGCAAGCGTTTCTTCTGTGCTTGGATTTTGGTTCTTACTCGCAGAAAATCATCTTTTGAACCGATAAACTCCTTTGCGTATTCATCATTGTTTAATACACATACCGCAGGAATAGCAACTCCTAAATCAACTCCGACTACTGTATTTTCATCTAACTCCATTCTTTTCTTTGGTATTGCAAGCGACAAATTCAAAATAATTTTCTTTCCAGTATTGTCAAACTGAATACTGCTCCCTTGCACTTTGTAGACTTCCTCGAAAATGTTTTGAATAATGCAACGCAATTCATGTGACTTATGCGGATTTCCGAAAATTACTTTAAAATTTATTCCGTTCACAAACTTCATAAAAACTTCCAATTTTTCAGAAAATAATTCATTTAAAAAATCTGCATAATTTTCGTAATTGTAATAAAAATTAAATTGTTGACTTTCAACAATCAATGGAGCGTTTAGCCTTTTTGTAGGCAAAGAACTTTTTCCCTTAAACAAACCATTTCCTTTTGCTGTTTTTATGTCATTCTTAACCGCCATCTTAATACTTGCTTGTGTCATCATTCCCTTTGGAAAATCTATCTCCCCAGACTTATAAAGAGAATAGTCACTATCGTTTTCCTTTGGCTTTCTCTGACCTCTTTTGTATATATCATCAATTTCCTCTTTTGATTTTCCAGAATAAATCGCAGAATATACATTGCTTATTAAAATATTGTAAGCCTTGTTCTGATTATACATTCCATCTCGGATGTATTTATAAACTCTGTCAATTTCTTCTTTGTCTCCAACTGGAAATAACTGGATTTTTCTTGTAATAGTCTGTGTATCACTCATATTCAACACTCCGTTTCGTAATTTGTTTTATTATAGTTTCATTATACACTATATAGATATTTAAATCAACACTATTATAAAACTTTTAAAACTATATTGAATATTTTTTTATTCTGTGGTACAATCCCGTAAAAGGAGGTTTTATCATGTCAAACAATGTAAGGAATGAAATTAAATCATATATTGCCAAAAGCGGTATGACATTAAAGGATATTGTGAATGAATACAATAAAACCCATACACCTACAACCACGCAAAATATCAGCAATAAATTATCAAGGGGTACTCTGAAATACCAAGAGGCTTTGGATATTGCTGAAATTATTGGTTTTAAAATCACTTGGGAAAAGAAGTAGTTTTATTCTTTTTCCAGATTTGAATTGCAATAAATCAACAAATGCTCGGCTATCTGCCGCAGTTCGGATATGTCAAACAGCTTGTATGTGCCTTTATCCGTTCCGCAAATGGATTTCATAACCGGAATATACTCATATTCTCCCTCGGCATTTATCAGCATACTTGCCACCTGAATAGGCTCTGCCGGGAGAAAAACGGATATGGCTTTCATACCAGTGGTCGCCGCTTACCATTCAACAATGTGCTGCGCCATCATGTCCAAATAATCTTGATTGGCAAAATGGGATATATGCCAGTCTGTATCAATGCTATGCTCCGCTCGAAAATGCTCGTCCACCATCACTTCAAGATAAGACAGTCCATCACTATTGGGTTCTTCGTCCGCAATGAAATCAAAGTGACCGTATTCCGTATCAGAAACGCTTGCTATTGTTACAAATATCTTCTCCAAGGTCTTATCTGTCAGTAGGGGGTGTATCTTTCCTGCCTTTTCTGTATATTTTTTCAGATAGCGCACAAATGCACTTGAAACATTCTTTAGGGCGTTGTCGCTAACATCATATTGTTTTCCAATGGCATAAAACCGCTCAATCATGTCCTGTTCGAGTTTTTCTAATTCTGCTTTGGACTTTTTAGGTGCGGCTGTCGGCAGGCTTTTCTTTGAAAAGGTTGTATCTACCTCTCCATTAACTTTGTTAATGTTTCTGCCGTTTGTATTTTCTGTATTGTAATCTCTGTTATTATACTCTTTGTTTATATTCTCTGGTATTGCTCGTTCACTGGATTGCGATTGATTTTTCTCTGGCTCATCATTGATTACGCATGGGTGCGTATTGGTATTTTCATCATCAGGTATATCTATCTTATAATCGCTTAGTGGATATCCTTTTTGTTTGAGTGCTTTCGCAATTTTTACAAGGTTCACCCTGTACTGTAGCGTCCTATCCCATTTGTATTTAGGGTTTGTCCTTTTTGAAATATATCCATCTGAAACTAAATCAGACACATATCTCCTAATTTGGCTTGCAGACAAACCAAGCATGACTTCTTCTGCTAATTCATCAGCAGTTTTATATATCCAACCATAGAATAATTCTCTTTCTTCTTCTCCATTGTTTTTGGCGATTTCATTCTCTTTTTCAATAAATTTATCAGCGTCAGACACTCTTTCAGACCAATAAATAAACTGATTAAGTATAATTGCTTTGCGAAAATCGCCTGTAATAGCAAGCAAATCTTCTCTAATAACTGCTTTTTTAATTCGTATTTCTGCCATAATAATACCTCCCTTAGATATTTACCCTAATTTATAAAAACAACTGGCAGGGAGATAGGGTTTCTCCTTTTCAGTCTGCACTACTTAGCCAGTTGATTTTATCAAAATTAAATATTAGCTCTTTTAGCCTTAAACTCTGCAATTCTATCAAGCATAATTTTCTTTGCTTCTTCATCTGTTGTTTCTCTTGGCAGAGTTGCGATTATTTCAATACTGCCATCTGCTGTAACAGAGATTTCATTAACATCTTTTGTAACCAAAAATCCACTTTGAAAATATATCTGAAATCCTGTATTTTTATCTACTGCCATATAAAATCTTGTCTTAATTGCATTGTTTGTATTAACTTTTATTTCATCTGTATCATATTCCTCTATTTCGGAATAATTATTTAAAAACATATCATCGTTTAGTGTCGCACACATCTCTTCTGCCTCACGCTTATCAAGAGAAACGGCATTTATGTGGTAGCTAGAATAGCAACCACTTGTAATAACATATACTTTCATAAAATCACATCCTTACCAATGATTTTGTTATTTACAAAAAACAGTGAGAAAACAGTCATGGTTTTGCTTTTCGTTCTGTCGAACTATTCCATTGCTAAATTGCAGTAGAGGGACTCGAACCCTCATTGCTAACCTATAACTCAAATTCTACGTTATGAGCCAGTCTAGCACTCTATCCAGTTGAGCTATACTACAATACCTCTCTAACGCTTTTTAATGGCTCAAATTTCGATTTTTCTCCTTTTAACGATTAAAAATTGCCTTTGATGTCAAAATGTCTTAAAACGGCTTGTACGAGTTTATAGCCCTCTTTAAGTTATCTCTGCTCCTTGCCCTATATATTGATTGTACTGTTTTTATAATGTCAGCGTTTTCGTCTAATTCAATTTCTTCCGTCCAGAACGTAAATCCACATGACTTACACTTTCTTTTTCTATAAACTGCTCCTGCATATTTTCTGCTGTCTAAAACTCTGGTTTTTTCACTATCACAATTAGGACATTCCATAATACCGCCGCCCCCAACACCACCCAATTAAAGGATGAGTGCATTTAGCACTGTATACGCAACTCTAGGTTAGAGTTTAATTGAGAGATAACCACTCACCCAAATGATACCACCTCGCCACGTTCCAATCTATTCTGGTATCTTCCCTGGCTTGTTGCGGTATGGATTTACACCATACATGGCAAGCACTGAATCAACAGGTAACACCCATACAGGTTTCTCTGTAGCCTTATTCATTCTACAGCTTGTTCCTAACCGAAGTGTGGCTTGCCTTATGTTTAAGCGTCTACTTTTTCCGCCACGCAACAATGTCCTATTTTGTGCCTGTTAAAGGCAATGTTGGCTACGTTATCCATTTCGCTTATCTTTTCCCGACCTTCTGACTGACGGTACTTTCACAGGGGTTCGCTTACTCGGAGGACAGATTTCCTATAACTGATAACGTGATTTTAATGTCTTTACTGACAAAACCCCACGAGCCAATGACGACTCTTAACAGCATTCCACTATGGGGTTAGAAAGGAGTGACAAAATGAATAATATAACAAACTTTTGTTTCATAACTAAAAATTGAGCAACAGCATCACCAGCAATCACTACAGTATTCAAAATGGGTAATTTGTTTGCCCCTCTGTCAGGTGAATAACAAAAGAATGTTTTGCAAAAATTAGTCACTAAAGCGATATGTAACGAATCGACGTTACTACTTTCAAACAAAAAGCATTGCCCCTCACATAAATGCGAGTTACAGGGTATCGCAGATTAATTATTTAACGATTATTTTATGTCTGTCTACTTTGTCAACTTCAAAAACATAGGCATTCATAAAGCAACTACATTGCTCTTCTAGTCTGCTTTCTTCTCTTTGCTCTACTTCTTCAATGGATGTTCCAACTGTTAGATATGTTTCCATATCGCAATCATCCATATAATCAACTCTAAATAACTTCATATCCACCACCTGTTATATATCTTGAAAGTTTGAGGTTGCCGTTTTCACATTTTCCAATTCCCATTCCAACGCATTAATTTTATTCCTTAACTCCTGCCTTTCAAGTCGTATCGGTTCGTATTCCTCATCAGATAATGCACCATCAGCGTGTTTAAGTGCTTGATAATCTGTAGCTGCTAAAAGTTGTTTGAGCCCTGCAATGTCTGATTGAATTTCTGTGATTCGTGTATTCATGTGTGTAATCTCCTTTATTTGATTTTTATTGATGTGCAGCGATGCGAAAACAGATTGGAACATACAATAAATTAGTTGTACCCCAAAAATCAATATAGCCATTCATGGCAGAACCACACGCCCTGCCTGAATCACCGCCCATAATAGTTAATAACCACCAATGACATCTTTCACCATTCACGCCTGCACCTTTGATTCGGTTTTTATTGCTATTTGCAAATAGTGCATACCGTGTATCCTGTCCTGCACTCCAACTTTTTGTACCCCAAATGGTACTATTATAAATTTCATATTCACTTAGCAGCCATAGATAGCCTATATCACTCCAAGCCCATCCTGTCGAATCTCCTAACTTACCACTAGAAGAATAGCGTTTTTCTAATAAGGTTCGTTTAGATGTAATAACATTCTTTACACTTTCTGGAAGTTTTGAGTATAATTCTTCATTCAAAAATTTATATACATTGCTTGCTAAATATGGACATTGTTGTTCTGCTGTGCCATTATTGTTATTGGTTGTATTCCACTGTACTGGCTGTGAATAACAATCTCTGCTGATAAAGTCTATATGATTGCCTAAATCTTGGTCAGTAGTTCGTGTATATGTATTCCTTCCTGCTATTTGCATTTCGTGGGTTTCGTTTTCCACTAGCATAGGAATAAAATCTTCATCATTTAATCCTGTATAGCAACCTATGTCAATTCTGTCTTTTATCCAATCCCAAGGATTAGAATAGTGTGCTATTTCTGCACTAAAAATATCTGCCAGATTTCTGCCAGTATTCATAGGGTTTTCAATCCCCCCCAGACCGTCGAGTACATATGTACCACATAGTATAAATCCTCCTAATTCTAATTTTTACAATTCTTTTATTAACTCCAATATTTTATCTTCTGCTTCTTTACTGTCATAGCTCCAAACTGTAAAACCGCAGTTATTTGAAGCCTCACCATTTATAGCTCCACATTGTGCAAGGTGAGTACATAAATCACAATACCAATGACTGCCATCAAGAAGTTTTTTATCTTCAAACAGAGTCTTTAAAAGCTCTTTGAAGAAATCTCTAATCGTGATTGTCTTATCAAGGTCTGTGCTTTCAAACTCCGAATCTAGTATTTCTTGATTTGTCATTATTTTTTATTCCTTTCTTTGCGGACTGGTAATTTACATCTGCCCTATGCTTTTGAAATATTCTGTTGCGTTTACCATTGAACCATCATTTCTACTTTCCCATTCAAGCAACTTTTCTTTTCCAAATTTCGTCCAATGGTCTTTTTCTCGTGCATCTATACTTCTTTTGCGTAAAGTTCTGGAATTATCACTATATGTAACACCTTCACAGCAATCAGAACAACATACATGATTTTCAAAATATTCAAATGAAGGTTTATAACATTTACTAATTTCTTTTCCATCAGCTTGATTACATTTATTTACAAAGGCGTGCCAATAATTGTTACCGCAAGCTGTGTTATCCAATTTTCCGCATTTCTCGCAAATGAAAATACTCACTTTACTACTCCTAGATATTTTACTGTTGGTATCTTTCGTATTTCGGAATCTTGATTAATTTAACCTTTTTTATTTTAAAAAAAATTTTTAGATTACTTCTATATGTGGTCTTTTTTATTTCAAAAATAATTTTTAAAACGAATATATTATTTTTTATTTATCATATCCTGCCTTATAAGTTCTCTTATGTACTCTGAAATACATATACCCTCTTTAGCTGAATATTTATCTATATGGCGTTTCATATCCTCGTTTAGCCTAAGTTTTATCTTTTCATTCTTTGGGTCTGATGTTGTTCTCATGTATCATTTCTCTTTCTTAATTGTGGGACGGAATGAATTTTTCTGTCCAACCAAGCTATGCTTAATAGAGTATTTTCTGCATTCGCTACAAACCCCCTCGGCATCCATCGAATCAAGTTTTATAGGCACATTTATGCAATGACTATATAGACACCTCAATGTATTTGTTCTATCTCTTTGATAAACTCCAGTTTAGTCAACAAGTAAAATATTCCCAATTTTATCATAAGCCCAGTAAATTCAGTAATTCCGACTATCGTATATTTAAATGCTGTTCTCAATAACGTTATAAAAAGCAAGCTTTGAAGTGATTTTTTGTAAGTTTTGTATAATATATCATGTATTTTTTGTGCAATTTATACATTGTGATTTTTATTCTCCACCAATCCCGCTGCACCACCAGAACCGTCCAGCCGCGGAAGCTGGTCAGCTGTGAGCACCTGTTGCTTGTTCTGCTCCTGCCTTACTCCTGGCATATTCCACGCGTGACGCTTGTTGAGTATCGGCAAATACTTCATGGGGTTGTTTCTCCTATCTTTCATCAAGCATACAAGTGACTCCTCGTTATTTTCGACCAATTTTTTGTAAATGTCAGAAGCCACAGTACTTGGTTCTTTAGTATATTCCCCCTCTTTAAGATTACTAATAGCAATCCCTTTTATCTCATTCCCCTGTAAATCTCTATATATATAGCCTCTAGTATTATCATTACCCCAGTTATGTATAGTATCTCTGGATATACCAGATAAAAAACTAAACCCTTGTATACTAATCTCTTGGTTATGGCTATAACACATAAATATATATATATCTAATAACTCATTTACGGCATTAAGATTATAACTATTACTGACTGTATGAGGTATAGTTAATATATCTGGATGATACTTAAATATATTATTATATATATACTTAAGAGCAGCGTTCCATTGGCTTGGAAACATATCATATTCGCTCTCTGCACCTATGTTCTCACAGTACATGGCAAGATACATAGATATATCATTCTCGTATACCTCAAAATCTTGTTCCTGCTTCTGTGTTTTCCTCACTCTTTACACCTCCAATCTGGTAAAAATAAAAATACCCACAAAGCCTAGTTGTTAACACTAGACCTAGTGGGTAATATCCCAATATTCTATCTTGTATATGTTACTGGTTTTACTTATCATTACTGTGCAATGTATATATTGATTACAATTTAGCATAAATAATTGTATCTGTCAACTATAAATTTTTAGAACATACATTCTATTTGTAGTATTTATAATATATAATACATATTGGTATTATAATATATTAAATTATATATGTATAACATTATTTACATTATTCATCATTTGGTATAATCCTTTTTACAGTCGAGCGGTTTTTGCGCCGCCCGTTCTGTGATTGCTTGGGCTGTTTATTCAGCCCCGTTGTTTTACTCCTGCTCTTTCGCAAGTGCGATTTTGTCAAGCAGTTCCACAAGTTCATATTTAACTAGCAAGGAAACCCACTGCCTTTAGGCAGTGGTAGGAATTGCGTATTCCCACATAGCCTGTTTTCTTATCTCTGCTAGATATCCTTTTGCTTTTTCAATTAATTTAATTTTCTTACAACTGATACTTCCCTTGTTTACTTTGTCACCATTTAGATTACGAATATCGAAAAAACCACTTTTTCTTCGCCCAAAAATAAAATAAGTGTGTCCATTGTAAGATACTTTATCAAAAAGTCGATATCCCTTAACTAGATATTCTGCATGGTTTCTCTTACGTCTTCCCCCTTTCAAAATTTTGCTTTTATGTATTTGCCGATTATGTCTACGGATTTTTTTCTCAAAATAATAATATCCTAGTGATTTTGCTAGTGGATTTCCACTAATACATCTTGCATCTACATAATGTTCTTTTGGTAAATTATTTTTAATTCTTGTGTTTTTTGTGATATATCCATAAGTCATTGATACATCAACATACCTCTTTTTTAACTCATTGTAAAATGCCCACCTCATAACTCCCATAAAAGTTGCATCTCTAAATGTCATTCCTCTATGTATAGTTTTTGGCAATGTTACTGTTCCTTTATGATAACCACTATGACAAGTTTCGCATAAGGTAATCAAATTATTTGGTGCGTCTCCTCCTGTTTTACGACTTTCTATATGATGCACGTTTAAAATATTATCTTTTGATTTTCCTTTACAGCACTGGCAAATATGATTATCTCGGAACAAAACATATTCTCTTACGTTCCAAAAATTAAATTGTTCACCCTGCTGGTATTCTTCGCCTTGTATATTAGGATTTTTGATTTTTTGGATATCAAAACTGGCTGTTTCTACAATAATTTTTGTTATAGGCAGAATTTTATGAACATTCTCCACTATTTGTAAATGACAATCTATTTTCTGCCTGATACTTGGAGCAAGCCATCCGTCTCCTTTTTTGCGATTATTAAATCTTGCCTTTCGGTATCTTGTTTTTCTGTTTCTTCTACTTCTTCGATTTTCTCGCCGTGTAGAAATTAGGTCTACAATATCTTTTCGTAGTTCTACATCAGCACAATAAAGTTCTTCTTTTTCTGTAGTTGCACAAACTCCTATGTGTTTACTTCCTGCGTCTATTCCCAAATTAATTGGTTGTGTATAATTTGTAGTATCATACAATAACTGTATTGTGAATGGACATCTTCTTACAACTTTTGCCTGTCCGTTTTTTAACATTCTTCTCACTTTGCCATGACGCTTAGTTGGCATAAGAGGAACACCATTTTTGTTTAATACATAAACCATAATAATACCTCGCTTTTTAAGTAAGTCAGAGAAAAACTCTGTTATATGCCATCGCCAATGTTATTGTAAGGTTTTGTACATACATCACTGTTCCTACCCTTAAGAACTATTTAAACATATGCCTTAGAGCTGTAGACTTGGCATTACATCCACAGGTAACTATATATTCTTACATAACGTAGCCATTTAAGGCTTAGGCTAGTCAACCATGAGCTTGCTTTACAAGCCCATTCCCCTTTAGGGGATGGGTAGTTGACCCGTGGTGTACTCTTTCTTCTCTCCGCTTGTGAATATTAAACGTAAATCATAAAGAGTAGCTTTTCTGACTGTCTGCATTTCCTTTTCCGTCATGTCCATAGCGTTCTCCTTTCTCCCTTTCGGGTTATTAGCCTTTTATCTCTTGGACTAATTATACTTAGTATGTGTGCGTAATAATGTCAGGCGTTTTTCTAAAATATATGTGCGTTATTTCAAAATTTTTTCTAACTCATCCAATTTTGCTAAAACCGTATCACGCACAAACGCACTCGTTGTTTTATTCAACCCCAAACTTTCTATTCTTTCTTTTGTTCCGTCTGGAAATACAATATTTAATCTGTAATTTCTTTTTTCATATTCTCTAACGGCTTTTTGCCTTGCGGCTCTCTGTTCTGCGGTATATTCCTTTGCCATTTCCGCACCTCCAAATCTTTATATATTTCGCTCATTATATCATATGTGCGTAAATTTTTCAATATATATGTGCGTTATGCAAAATATACAAAAATTATATAATATGTGTGCGTAATATTTGTGTATTGTTCCATCTTGTATATGTGCGTAATATATGCTATTATATAACCATAGCAAACAACGAAACACTTGCTTGCAGGATTTACCACTTTCAGAGCATAAAGGAAAGTGGCGTTGACTGGGAATCGAGAAAGCCAGAACAGGAGCGGACGCTTGAAACCACCAGAATAACAAGTGAACAAACCAAACACCAAACAGGAGGGAATGGAAATGAATAAGAAAGAAAAGGATATGGAAGAATTATTTATTAACGGAAAGAAGAATGGATATGGTACAGACCAGTGCGGAAAGACTTTAACAATCGGAGAGCTAATTGTAATACTGCAAGAATACGATGAAGATACGCCTGTATTTTTAAGAAATGATAACGGATATACATATGGTAGCATTACAAGAAATGATATTTATACCAGCGAAGAAATATAAGAATTTTAGGTCGGAGTAATCCACCTTTTCCGCCTTGACACGCAGCCACAGCGGAATTATGATTTTGGAATGGAGGGGTTTTGAATGAGAGAATATATTTACAAAGAAAACGGAAAATATTATAGAGAATTGACTGATTTAATCGGCATATCGGTTTTAAAAGAAGAAATCACAGAAGAAGAATATATGTCTTATCACGAAGATTAAGCCTGCTCATGCAGGCTATTTTCTTGTGTATGATTTCAAACGCTGTATTTTGCGATTTAAGCCACTTTTCGCATTTAGCCTATATTTCATCAATAAAATCATTTTCAAGCCGATTTGGGGCAAATAACGCTGTCAGAGGATATAATAAAAGCGGTAGTTCAATCCACCGCTTTATCACCCAACTTTTCTTTTGTAACCATATCGACAATTTTATTAAAACTTTCTTCTCTTAATTTCTCCATACGTTTTCCGTGTTCCTCACCCATTTCAACGCCATCTTTCAGTCCGTTTCGGTAGTTGTAAGTGCAGTTTATCACAATCAAGGCAATAGTAATAATTGCTTTCAGGAAAATAGGAAAAACATCATGCTCATAAAATAACAGTATTATAAATGCAGAAATTGATATTATAAAAAAGTTTATCGCCTTCATTCTTGCCTGTTTATTTCTCATATTATCCCCTTTCATAATCTGTTGCACACATTCCGATGCATTGAGGACAATCGTAAACCTCATTCCCCATGCGCTTCACGCAGACATATCTTGTATCATGCCAACCGCAACGCTCATCATCATAGCACTTATCATCAATGACAATATCCTCTAAATCAAAAAGAGGGTTGTCTATATATTTTGGAATTTTAGAAGAATTGCTATCAATATAGTTATTCTCTATTTCTAATAAGCCTTGTGCGTAATCTCTGTATTGCCGCATGATATGATACTTCATTTCTTCTTCTGTTTGAAATTCTTCTGCTTCTGCCAAAGCGTCAGCTAACGAACCTTTGTGCGGTCTGTAAATTACCATTGAAAATCCCTCCAAAGTTTTTCTTTATTGTAGCACAAAACAGTAGAAAAGAAAAGCCTACCAACCTAAGCTGACAGACTTTCTTTCTTATTATTCCCGCAAACCAACGCAAGGCACAATGCGGAATATCGGCTTTTCTGCAATTCCTCAATCAGTTCTTCTACTGTCATTTGCGGATTGGCACGTTGTACTTCTTTTAAAATCGCGCCTAATCTGTCCATTTTCCCTGCTACGCTATCTTTTTTAATGCCATAAATAAATCATCTACTACAGCGAAGATTTCGTCGCCATAAGTAGCGATAAAATCACACAAAAATTCCTCTTGTGCCAAATCAAGGTCTATCGAGTATGAAAAAATCGCGCTATGGCACACCTCGTGAATAAATACCTTGCGGAGAAATGCGCCTTGTAGCATATTAGATAAATATATACATCTATCTCCAAAATCGCAAACGCCACAAGTTATTGACCCGTCTGAGCGTCTTAACCTATCACTATTCGGATTTACGAAAACTATATCCCACGTTACACCATTTATTTCAAACAATCATTACACCCTCTTTCCTCCAAAATAAAAACCACCAACCGATTATGGCTGATGGTTTATAAATTTTATTTTCAGGCTTGCTTAATATCCCATTTCTTTCATTTTCTCTACATCAAACTTCCAGTAAGAAAGGGTAGGATCTCCATACTTTTCTATTGCAGATTTTTTCAATGTATCATTTGTAAATATTAATCCAACTATTTTTAAGTCCTTAAACAATTTCTTGCTCATTACAGGAATGTATTCGTTGAACCCAAAACCAATCATTTTGGTAACAATTTGATAACAAGCACCGTTGTCTAAAATTAAATCATCTTCGCTTATTTCTAATATATTTCTGCCAACTTTCAGTTTTGCCATTTCAAAATCCCTCCATATCCTCGCTTATCAATCCGCAACCGCATTATTTATTTTCATAAACATAAAGCCCCAACAGACAATCTTTTTCTTCGTCCAAAAGATGTTTCAGCATATCTTCTGCGTTTTTTGCTGACACAGATTTTAATGCGTCTTTTAACTCTTTCATTTCGTCAATCATTGACATAGGTATTTGCTTTTCCATCTTCAAATCCTCCCTAACTTTAAATTCCAACAGTTCCACCACATAATCCGGTGGGCTTCTATGCCCTTGTTCCCATTTCCGCAAAGTCTGTAAGGGTATACCGTATTTCTCACAGAATTTCGGTTGGGACAGGCTTGTTAGCTGCCTTATTTCTTTGATTGTCATTGTGGTTCTCTCCTGCTAATCTTCTTTCAGACCTGAAAAGTCTGGCTCATCATCATTAAAATATTTCTTTAATCCAGAAAAATCAGGTTCATCATCTGAATAAACTCTTATTCCAACAACAACGTCTTCTAAATTTGTAGGTTTGCAACCACAACCGAGTACATTTCCCTCAATCAAATCTTTTTCACTCAACAAAACTTCATTCCCGCAATCACAGACGCATTTCCATTTTGAACCATTTTTTTCTACCACAGTTAATTTTCCAAACTTTTGCCCTAATAGATTGTTCATAAAAATCCCTCCTTTTTTATATACCCATTGTACCACTATCTCAATGGGATTGCAAGAGGAATTTTCATAAAACCCACAAACCATCAGCCATATTCAATTTTCAAGGTTCATTGTTAAAAAGGGGAGAAATAATCTCCCCTCATATCTTTTTCGTGACCTAACGAAAATGGTTATTGTTTCAGCATTTTAGACCATGCGTCAAGTTTTTGTGCTGTCATTGCTTTTTCGGATGGTGACATTTTAGGGGAAATCTCCTTAATATCTCCACCAACAACGCTTAACAGTTCTTCAAGCCCTTTCATGGTTTCTCTTGTGTCCTCTGGTGTGTTTCCTTTGTGCATTTCCTTAGTTTCCTCATAGCCACGTTTCGCCCTGTCGTATCTGCTCTGTGAGCCGCCGCTCTTTCGTCCGTCAGTCATACCTTTTTCATATCCGTCAGAATATCCTCTTGTCTGTCCGTCTGAATACCCGTCAGCATAATTTCCGCCGTCTGTGCCTTTCTTGCCGTCTGCGGTCATTGGTGTATAGTACATTCTGCCTTTGTGTCGGTCTAAATCCCTCATGTCCTCGGCGTTGTAATCCTCGTACATATCCGGCATTACATGATAGTAAGGCGGTTCAGCGTAACCCCTGCGAGTTCCGCGCCCTTTCGGAGCAAATCTTCCGTTTTTGTAGCGGTATCTGTCGTAAAATCTACGCTCGCCCTCGTCTTCTCCGTATTCCTCTTTCATTCTCTTGTATTCATCCTGCTTTTCCTCTTTCAGCATTTTAAGGAAATACTTTTCTTCGCTCTCATCTTCCTCATGTGCTTTTCTCATTTCCTTGGCAATCAGAGCGTCCTTTTCGGCACAAGCCAAACAACCGACCATCTTGACAATTTTCTCCGCATCGTCAAGATTTACGTTTCCTGACCCTACTCCTGCCTCTATCATTTCTTTTCCGTATTCTGACATCTTTTCAAGCATACAATGAATGTGTTTTGTATCCATAAATCATATCCTCCTTTCCTTATGCCCCTGCCGCTGGTGTTACGGGTGTTCCATCTCCGTTGATTGCCCTCAAATTATTTGTTGTGCAGCACACCTTTTCCAAAAGTCTAAATGTGCCCGTATCTCCGCTTGTGTGTACTCTGGTACAATACTTTGTCCGCGTCTTGATTGCACAAGCTGTAACTTGGTCGCAACAAGGTTGCGTGAGCTGGTATAAAACAGCTCCACTTCCAATTTGAATAAATACCGGTGCCGTTATAGTCGTTGTAGCCGGAATTGTTTGAGCGACAACAATACAGTATTTACAGTTATCACCATAACTTCCCTCTGGAATTGTGATAACAAGCCCTGTGCCAGCGGTAAATGTGACAGCGGTCGAGATTATCAATTTATCGCACATCCTGCAAATATTTCTACAAGCCATATATTTTAACCTCCATTTCTCCAAATAAAAAACTGCTAACCTCATATGGCTAACAGTTTCTATGCTTTATTTGTTATGGAGTTTACTGTTCTGTTAATTCGGGGTTTTCAAAGACATTCCCTACAACTTTTAACTCGTTTGCGTAATCAAGCCAACCTATAATTGATGTATTCCGCAAATCATCTAACACATAATTTTCTACATGGTGGCATTCTCCCTGTTGGTCTGAATAAGTTACATTAAGAATATCTTTCTCGTAAATTTCTTTGCCTTTCCAATCACTTTCAATATTTCTTCGCCCTTTTTCTTGGTTTGTATCATTCAAAAATTTCTTCTGTTCCTCTTTTGTGAGTTCTTCCCATTTCGTATTATCATGCAAGCCTGTATATTGACATACTGTATCGGGCACAATCTTACAATTAGAATAACTTGGTTGTCCATAATCTAATTCGTCATAATTCACATCAACAACCATTTCCAGTTCATTTGTTGGATAAGTATTTCTGTAAATGGGAATTATGCCACTACCATATACCCATTTGGCGTTATCTTGATTGTTCCCATTCCAACCGCCGACATATTCTTTCGGATTTTCCTTTAATGCCCTAAACTTGATTTCTCTGCTCATTTCCAGTCTCCTTATATTGCAGTTCGATACCGTTTCTGATTACTTGATGTTTTGAAATTCCTTGCTTTTCAGACAAGTATTTCAACTTCTCTTTTTCAGAGTTATTCAGACGTACATTTATAAAATTTGTCCGCTTTTCTTCTTCTGCTTTCTTTGGTCGTCCTGCCATATGTAATACCTCAAATCAATTTATGTGTCACATTTATTATACCACAAACAGAGAAAAATGCAAGCATAAAGCATACAAACTATTAGCCATATTTAGTTATCAATGTGCAAAACAAAAGGGCAAGAATGTTACTTCTCGCCCTCTGCATAATCAACCCAAACCATGTGGGGAATTTCAGCCGATTTCGGCGAGTTTTCTTAGAATTTCTTCCTGATTCACAATGATTTTCTCAAGATAATCCGTGTTCTGGTGCTGTAATTCCTGCATGATGTCATCATTTGACGACTGTCGCATATTCAAATCGAAGTCCGCTATCTGCAAGAATGTATCAAACAAGGTCAACATCTCGAAAAAAGAGCATTGGTTGTTATTTTTTCCGTACATTAGCAGCAACCGTTGTTGCCACAGCCGCAACCATTATTGCCATAGCCTGCATAGTTTACACCGCCACAACAATTTGTCGGGAACGTGACAGGCTGCGGAGGCTGAACAACGTATGCGGGCTGCGGGCAGTCTGCGCCAAGCCTTCGGATAAGTTCTGCCGTCTGTGCGCTCTGATTTGCCGCAATAAATGCGTTCTGGTCTGCCTGTGAAGCCGCCAGTTTAAGGGACTGGTTCTCTGCCTGTAAGGTAGAAATCTTGTCCTGCACAAGAAAATCAAGGATGCTGCGAGTGTTCGCATTGTTGTTGTCGATGATGTCCCTTGTCGTATTCTGAATGGTGTTTCTCGTGTCACAAGCCTGTGAAGCCATGTCATAGCGTACCTGTGCGATTGCCGCACGGTTCTCACAGCAGCAGTCCGCAAGCTGTGACTGTAAAGCGTTCTGCCCCTGCAACATAGCAACATTAGTAGTGTTAAATCCCTGTTGCACATTGTAACCCAAGTTACAGATAGCATTATTTACACTGTTAAATCCCTGTTGTGTCTGATAGCCAAGGTTACATACCGCATTGTCTACACCATGGAATCCGTTAAGCAGACTTGTGTTGACTGCATAAAAGCCATCACACAATCCCTGTTGTACGCCACGGACTGCCGCATCAAGATTGTTGAAATTCAAATCAGCACACAAATCTCCACGGGTAAGTGCTCCTTGAACACCAGTACCGTTTCCACCGCCGAAGCCGCCGCCCCAGCCGCCATTACCCCAGCCAAAAATCATAGCAAATATAATTATTGCCCACCAGCCATCACCAAAGCCGCCAAAACCACCATTGTTGTTATAGCCACTTCCTGCCGGTTCTACATTCATGCTAATTGGTACACCACAATTTCCACTATTAAACATATTGGTTTCCTCCATTTGATTTATTTACAAACAGGGAACCGGTTTTTATTTGCGCGCAAACCCCAATATGTACTAATTCATTCCAAACTGCTTCATAATAATACTTTTCACTTCATCAGCAGAAGTGCCTCTTTCTTTACAAAGATTTTCTGCCATCTGTTGTAGTCCTCTGCTGTCACCTTTTTGAAACATTTCCATAGCGTTTTTTGCAAGAGGATTTTGCATTAATTGATTATTCTGTGCCACATTCTGCATAAATGCCTGTGGATTTCTCATTGCTTGTATAAAAGATAAAGGATTATTCATCAGCATTTACCTCCTTTTTAGTCCTAGAAGTGGTTTTTTTAGCATATGTTCCACCCATAGACTTTTCCAACCTGTCAAACCGTTCTGAAATTTCTTCTCTAAGTGCCCTCACGTCCTCATTTAAGGCATTAAAATCCATTTGTGGTATATTTGCACCTTCCTGCGAATTATCCGAAAAAACAGGTTTATAAACAATTGTCTGTATTGTGCCATCAGAAGACCAAGAACGCACCTGCATTTCTGAACCGTCTGTCTTTGGAAAAAACGCTGCACTTCCGTTCATTGGTACATCGTTAGCAGTAATTTCCGAAAAATCATTGACTATCCTGCCAATAATCCCTTGTGGTTGTATTTGTTGCTGTTGTTGAATTGGCTGTTGTAGACTCTGCTGATACTGTTGCAACTGGTTCATCCTATCTATATATGGATTTTGTACAGGTGGATTATAGCCCTGATACATCCCCATAGTCGTATTCATCTGGTTCTGATAATAACTCGGAAACTGTGACATATGGGTTTTCCTCCTTTATGTCTTCTAAAATTTTATTAAACACTTCTTTCATAGTCGATAACTGCCCGACCGGAATATTTCTTGTCTGCGGTTCACTGTAAAACCGTCTTTCAAAATCGTTCATGAGGTGTCGCCTCCTTTAAATAAATTTTCGCATAAAAATAACACGACCTCAATGTCATGTTTTTATCGTGTTTTCATCATAAAATTATCATGTTTTTGTCATTAAAAATAAAAAGAGCGATTGCTCGCTCTTATAAAATCTTTATAATTTTGTCTTTCAAGTCTCTAGTAGTTCTACTGACTGTAGAGACACTCATATCCATAATTTCTGCAATCCTTTCAATAGATGGGGGATTCTTGCTATTTTTTAAGTCAAGAAGTCTTTCCTCTCGTTCTGTAAGGTTTGCATATTTCTTTATATATTCTATTTCTGGTATTGTGAAACGTAGATTCTTTGACATAGCATAATCCAATCCCCATCTAATATTTCACAAAGCCTTCATTAAAAAATTCCCAATTTATTACTTCTTTTTCTTGCTTTTCGGCTTCAAGGTAGTAAAACCCTTAGCCTTACCGTTCTTCTTCTTGCGTATTCGGTACTTTTGTCCCATTATAAACATCTCCTTGTTCTCCAGTATTTATGTTATTGTAGCCACTACCATCTTGGCTATAACTCTGGAAATCGTATTGGTATAAATATATAAAAATAGCCACAATAATAGCCACGACAGCCAATGCAAATGAAACAGACAACACTTTTAATGTACCTATAAGACGCTTATTATGCTCGTCCATTCTTTTGTTGTTTTCTTTAAACTCCTGAAGAAGTTCCCATGCAATCCCTTCTGCTTCTTCTTCGGAAACAACTTCTTCTAAGTCAATATCTTGTTTATCAGTCACACTAAACCTCCTGTTTGATATGATTTTATTTTACGCCCATTTTTAGCAATAGTCAACCATTTTATAGATATTTTGTGTCCATATCTATAATTCGCACAAGCAGCATCAAAACTTAAAGCAACCTTCTTTTCAGACGTATCCACACAATATATAGGAAGTTCTTTGTTTGATATCCTACTGCCAAATACTGCTGTTACAGGATTTGTATCGATATTTTTGCCACCATAGGCCACTGCAATACTTGCAAGAAGTATTACAGAAAGGATAACAAGCCCACTTCTCATAAATGAAGTTATATTACTATCATTAGAAATTCCATCATTCTTTTTTTGCTTTTGAGTAATTTTTTCTTTCGCATGGTATGTCTCATTAAGAAATTTTGAAAAATGTTTCATTATAGAATCTCCTTTAATTGATGAGAAAATACGTATATTTTTAACAATATATGAATTTTACAAAGAAAAATGCTTAATTACATAAGGAAATGATGTTATTCTATGTCAAGTGCTATATTACTTTAAAATTTTTCCACTTACCGCTGTGCCACCTCATTAATACTAAAAATGCCTTTATCGCCCAGTCACATACCATTGCCAATGTAATCCCAATAACACCCATTTTAAACCATATACCAAACAGTACCGAAAAAGCTGTTCTGCATACAACAGTAGAAAAAATAGATGCATACATAGTAAATTTTACATCTCCAGCTGCACGCATACCATTAGATACAGAAAAACCAAGTGGGCAAAGAAGTGCATTGAAAACATTGTGTATAAGTACCAGAATTATTACAAGACGTATTGCATCACCACTTAAACTGTACATTTTTAAAATCAATGGAGTAAGCATAAAAAACATAGTATTCCACAAAGCACCACCCATATATGTGAGACGTAACAATTTTTTCATATAGTATTCTGCACCTTCTGTATCTCCTGAACCCATATATTGTCCAATTACAGTAATAAACGCAGGTCCCATTGCAATGCAAAAAAGTGCTGACATAGACCAAAAACTTTGAGCTACACCATTAGCAGCAATCTGTACTGTCCCAAATGTAGCAACTATTGAACTTAATGCAACCTTTGCAACTTGAAATAGCCCGCTTTCTATACTGTTTGGCACAGCAATATAAAAAATACGTGCAACCATTTTCGGTTTCCATGTAAAAACCTGCTTTGCTTGTATTGTAATTGGATTTTCCTTATTTACTGCAAGAACAAGCATTGCCATTGCTGCGAAACAACGTGATATAAGCGAAGGATAAGCAACACCTGCAACACCTACCTTCAAAACAAATACTCCTATGGTGTTTCCAGTTACATTAATAGCATTCATTATTACAGAAACTTTCATTAATGTTTTTGTTTTTCCCATGCTACGAAACATTCCGGCACAAGCATTATAAACCGCAAGAAAAGGAAAAGAATATGCAGATATTCTCATATACTCTAAGCCAAGTTTCAATACATCAGTCTCTACCTTTCCAAATAAAAGACCAAAAATTTGTCGTCCCCATATTAATAAAATCCCCATCATCAATACAGAAACAGCTCCTGTAACCATTAAAAGCTGACTTGCTGCCTGTGTTCCACTCTTTCTGTCTCTATTTCCAATATACTGACTTGCCACAACTGCACCACCAGAAGCCAGTGCAGTAAATACCATAATAAATACATTATTAAGTTGATTAACCAGCGAAACGCCTGATACTGCTGTTTCACCTACATAACTGACCATCAGTGTATCTGCAATACCTACTAATAAAGCGAGGAATTGTTCAACTATAATAGGAAAAATCAAGCTCTTTAATCCAGTATTAGAAAAACGTTTTCTTTCTTCAGGAATCTGGTATCTTGGTTCTATAAACCAATCAAGTAATCCAGCTTTTATATTTTTAATTCTTATGTATTTGCCATTGTTCATATTGATATAACCTCCTAGTTTAATACTAATCTTACACTAAAAAATATACTAATGCTTAAACATATATTTTACTGCTGCTTTATATACAAATCAATTATATTGACAAAATAATATTAAAGAATTTTTATTGAATCACAAACGTGCTTATAATAGAATAATGTATTAGATAGTATAATACAACAGAATATTGTACAAAAAATAAATACAAAGAAAGATATGTATAATGATAAAAATTGAGAAATACAATTAGGATTATACTACACTATTTTGGGATATATTCAACCTAAGCTTTCCATTAAACATTATGTGTCTTATGATAATTATAAAGTTTGAATATATGCGAAATATAGTTTGTATATATATAGAATTATCTCTTTTTAAATAAAAATTAATTTCTGACTGTAAAATAATTTAAATTACTAAGTATGAAAATAGAATTGTATTTTAACAAAAAATCTGATATACTTAACTTTGTTTATATATAAAAAATGGTTACTATTAAATAACATACAAGCAGTTGTTTTTGTTGCTTAATTCTACACATATGTTATGAAGCAACTATGGATAGTAATAACAAATGCGAGGAGAATAATATTATATGGATATCCAAAATAAAAAATGGGATCGTACAACAAGTTTTTTGATTTGGAGTTTTACTCTTCTTCTAATTATTAGTGCAGGAGCGTTTTTAGCTTTGGGATACTATACGAACATAATAAGCAGTAAGGCTATTGACAAAGTTGGGCACCTGTATATGACAGGAATAAATGAGCAAATTTCTTCACATTTCCTTACACTTATGGATTTAAAATTAGAACAGGCAGAAACAGTAGTAAAAGTTGTTCCTGATAACATAGAAGATACAGATGAACTCTATGAGGAACTATATAAAGAATTGGTTTACAGAATTAAGGTCAGAAACTTTGACTATCTGGCATTGTACTCTAAAGATGGAAAATTAGAAATGCTTTATGGAGAGCAAATCGAAATTGCTGACCCAGAACCTTTCTATAATTCCTTAAGACATAAAGAAAATAAAGTCGCTATAGGAAAGGACAAGTCAGGCAATGAAGTAGTACTGTTTGGAATCAGTGCAAATTATCGAATGAAAAATGGCAAAAAATGTATGGCTATGATTGTGGCTCTTCCTATAGATTATATCAGTACAATGCTAGAGACAAATGGAAAAGATTCTTTAGTATATTCACATATTATACGAAAAGATGGTAGCTTTATTACAAGTGATATAAGCAAAGATTATACAGATTACTTTAGCAGCCTATACGAAAGATATAAAAATGATGATAAGGATAAGATAAACAACTATATTAAAAATCTTTCTGCAGCTATGGAAACAAAGTCCCATTATTCTGTTATTATTGAGCTTGGTGGAATTAGACAGCAAGTATATTGCACCTCACTGCCATATTCAGAGTGGCATTTGGTAACAATATTGCCTTTTGGTACTTTGGATAAAATTGTAGACGACTTGAATGTAAAAAGAACAGTTGCTACTGTACTTATTTTTATTATTATTTTAAGCGTATTATTATTTATTTTTTATAAGTATTTTAAGATTACATGCCAACAGCTTATAGATTTAGAGACAGCACGCCAAGAGGCACTACAGGCAACTAAAGCAAAAAGTGAATTTCTCTCGAACATGAGCCATGATATCCGTACACCTATGAATGCTATTGTGGGTATGACAGCTATTGCTACAGCACATATTGACGATAAGGAACAAGTACAAAATTGTCTTAAAAAAATCACACTGTCTGGAAAACATCTTTTAGGTTTGATTAATGATGTACTTGATATGTCTAAAATTGAGAGTGGCAAGATGACGCTTACAGTAGAGCGAATTTCCTTACAAGAAATACTTGATGCCATTGTAAGCATAGTGCAAACACAGATTAAGGGAAAAGGACAGTATTTTAATGTACACCTTGAAAATATTACAGCAGAGGATGTTTACTGCGATAGTGTACGTTTAAATCAAGTACTGTTAAATCTGCTGTCCAATGCAGTTAAGTATACTCAAGAGGGCGGTTCAGTACGACTATCTTTATATCAAGAAGATTCTCCAAAAGGAGATACATTTATACGTACACATATTATAGTTAAAGATAATGGTATTGGCATGACAGAGGAGTTTTTAGAGCATATTTTTGACTCGTATTCAAGAGCAGATAACAAGAGAGTACAGAAAACTGAAGGTGCAGGACTTGGCATGGCAATCACAAAGTACATAGTTGATGCTATGCATGGAAGTATTACTGTCGAAAGTGAAATTAACAAAGGAACCGAGTTTCATTTAACTTTGGATTTTGAAAAAGTAACTACACAAGAAACTGATATGGTCCTTCCTGCGTGGAAAATGCTGGTGGTGGATGACGACGAAACGTCATGCCATACAGCACTGGCTGTATTGGAGTCTATTGGTATACAAGCTGACTGGACTCAGAGCGGTGCTAAAGCAGTAGAAATGGTGACAAAACAACATGAAATGCATGACGACTATCAAATTGTCCTTCTTGACTGGAAACTTCCAGATATGGATGGTGTGTTAGTTGCTAAACATATGCGCCAAGTTATGGATGAGCAGATGCCAATTATCCTTATTTCTGCATATGACTGGGGCGAGTTTGAAACGCAAGCTAGAGCAGCAGGTATTAATGGTTTTATTTCTAAACCACTGTTTAAATCAACTCTGTTTTATGGACTAAGAAAGTATATGAACATTGAAGATACAGATGATGAGCCAGATACAGATATCAAACTTACCGGTCGTCGTGCGTTGGTTGCCGAAGATAATGAGATAAATTGGGAAGTATTAAAAGAATTACTGTCTGATATTAATATGGAACTAGAATGGGCAGAGAATGGAGAAATATGTGTAGAGAAATTTCAGAAATCGGAAGAAGGATATTATGATGCGATATTAATGGATGTACGTATGCCTATTATGAATGGATATGAAGCTACTAGAGCAATTCGTGCTTTAGACCATCCAAATGCAAAAAATATTCCAATTATTGCTATGACAGCAGATGCCTTTTCTGAGGATATAAAGCGATGCTTAGACAGTGGAATGAACGCCCATACAGCAAAACCAGTAAATCTTGACGAGGTAATTTATCTGCTGAAAAAATATATAATTTAATACCACACTGAATATATCATAATAATCTGTAGCTTTCATATATTATATTAATTATATATTCTATATGTCAGAAAGGCACGGTTATTTATGAAATTCTTACAAAGTAAACTTATTAAGGGAACTATAATTTTGACTGTGGCTGGTATTATAACACGTATTATTGGATTTTTTTACAGAATATTTCTTGCAGATATGTTAGGCTCAGAGCTTCTTGGTATATACCAACTTATATTTCCTATATATGGAATATGTTTTACAATATATGGTGCTGGTATACAGACTGCAATATCACAGTTTACTGGTATTGCAACATCAAAGAAGAACACAGAGCATATTTCTCCTATAAAAATATTAGCTGTTGGTATATCACTTTCCCTAAGCCTTGCACTGTTGCTTTCAGTTCTGGTTTACATGAATTCTTTATGGATTGCAGAACATATTATGCTTGAAAGCTCGTGTGCCTCATATTTGAAAATTATGGCAATACTTTTTCCTTTTTGTAGTGTTTCGGCTTGTATTGCGGGATATTATTATGGTGTACAGAATGCTTCAGTGCCTGCAAGTTCACAGATTATAGAACAGCTTTCCAGAGTGATATTTGTTTTTATTATGTGTTCACTTGCAGGAACTGACAAAGAGGGTAATGCCATTATTGCCGTGTGGGGTATTGTTATTGGCGAAATTGGTGGTTTTATATTTAGTGTAATACGACTTTTTCTATCATTGTCACTTAAACAAACACGTCCTAAGAGAACTAAGTATCATACAAGCCATACTGTTTTTAAAACACTTCTTACACTCTCTATAGTGCTTACTACAACTAAACTGGTAGTATCTTTACTTCACAGTGCCGAAGCTATATTTATACCTGCTGCATTACAAAAGTTCGGATGTAGTTCATCAGATGCATTAAGCATATATGGAATACTATCAGGAATGGCAATGCCATTTATATTGTTTCCATCCGCTATAAGTAACGCATTTGCAGTTATGCTTCTTCCATCTATCGCACAAGCACAGGCAGAAAACGACACTATTAAAATAACCCGCTCTGTAACGTTTGCTACAAAATACAATTTGCTTATTGGATGGCTGTGTATATGTATATTTATAATATATGGCAAAGATATCGGAATACTGTTTTTTCACAATGAAATAGCTGGTTCATTTATAGTTATTCTTTCATGGCTCTGCCCATTTTTGTATCTTTCAACTGCATTTACTAGCATAATTAATGGGATGGGACATACACAGCTTACATTTTTTATAACTGTTTTAAGCCTTGTAATTAAAATCTATTTCTTAATAGCACTTGTTCCTTTATATGGTATAAAAGCATATCTTACAGGTATGCTTATAAGTCAAACTGTAATGACTATAATAGAGGGGTTCTACCTTAGAAAATACATAATTCCTGACAGCTTACACTGGATTGTACTTCCATGTCTATTTTTACTATTCATAGGGCTTGTATCTGGCAAAATTTATAATATAATACTAAAAGTTGCCCCAAGTATTACCCAGATGCTAATGCTTTTTATAATATGCATTATTATTATTATAAGCTATGTAATATTTCTATTTGTAGCCAACTGTATAACAAAATCTGAACTAACAAGCTAAACTAGATGATGTAAAAACAGATACCATTAAAAATCAGTAATTCTTTTGCCAAGAAAACGCATTTCTGCATCAGTACCTCTTTCAATCTGTCTTCTTATATCGTCCTGTCTAAATACATCCCTAATATCACCTGCAAGCTCTTTCACACAAGTAGTGCAGTATCGCCCAGATGCTATGCCGTCACCGCATCTTACACACTTTAAATGATAATTGGTTTTTTCTTCCTTAAATACTTTAGGTTTTTTAATCTTGGTTTCCTTGTCTGTACCAAGCAATTTTACTTGATTAGAAGTTACAAAATTCTTTTTTTGGAAGGCTTCTACCACTTCCGATGCCACACCTGTAGCCTGTGCTATAATAATTGGTGGCGAAGGACCATTATCCTGTAAAAACTTTTTTATTTTACCAAAATCATCATATGAGTCTCTGCCACACAAAGGACATCTGTATTTACCACCCCCAATATAACACAATCTCCCACCGCATGCCGAGCATTTTACTGGTTTTCTCCCGACAACTAACCCTTCCAGACCATTTTTGTCACCCATAATATTCCCTCCACTACATATCTGTGACAACTCATTTTTCAATTTTTCAATATAAATACATTACTTTTTCATTTCATTACATTATACTCTAAACATACACTGTTTTTCAATACTTTTGTACTTAACATATTACAGAAAAAAGCCTTAAGCTCCTTTTTATAGATAGCTCAAGGCTTTTATGCTATTATATTATTGTTATATTATTTAAAATACTCTACTCCAGATTCAAAGATATGTTGGTTTTGACTTCCATATATATTTATTGCAACACCATCGCCAATGCGTTCCGAATGTGCCATTTTGCCAAACACACGCCCATCAGGGCTTGTAATGCCCTCAATCGCTGCATATGAACCATTAGGATTGTAATATTCATCCATTGTTGGCATACCAGTAAGGTCTGCATATCTTGTTGCAACTTGTCCATTGTCAAAAAGTTTTTTAATAACTTCATCACTTGCTACAAAACGACCTTCACCATGTGACGCTGGTATAGAATACACATCGCCAAGGTTTGCTTTTAAAAGCCAAGGAGACTTATTAGAAACAACTTTCGTATATACTGTTTTAGATATATGCCGTCCAATGCTGTTTGTTGTAAGTGTTGGCGAATCTGTTGTCTGTGGTCTTATCTCTCCATATGGCACAAGCCCAAGTTTTATGAGTGCTTGAAAACCATTACAGATACCTAGCACAAGCCCATCACGTTTATTAAGAAGTTCATGTACGGCATCCATTATTCTAGGATTTCTAAAGACTGATGCAATAAATTTAGCTGAGCCATCTGGTTCATCACCAGCACTAAATCCACCACAGAACATAAGTATCTGTGCTTTCCTTAAGGCTGTTTCAAACGCAGCAGCAGATTCTGTAATCTGGCTTTCTGTCATATTTTTAAATACAACTGTATTTACATTAGCACCTGCAAGTTCAAATGCTTTTGTTGTATCATACTCACAGTTTGTCCCCGGAAATACTGGAATAAACACTTCTGGTTTGGCTGTTTTATTTGTAGCATGATATATTGTTTTTACATCAAACAAGTTATCCTCAAGTTCTTTCTGTGTAACACCTGACTGTGTAGGAAATACACTTTCAAGTCTTGATGTCCATGCTTCCAGTGCTTCTTTTATTGCAATCTTAACGTCATTATATTCAAATTCTGCGTTATCTGTAATTTCTGCAACCTTTGTATAGACTGCTTTAATCTTATCAATATCATCTGCTTCAACTTCTGCAATTATTGAACCATAATCCTTGGCAAATAAATCAACAATATCTATATTATTATCTATTTTTACACCAAGCCCATTGCCAAATGCCATCTTGCTTATAGCTTCACATATGCCGCCAAAGCCTATAGCATAAGCCGATTTTATTACTCCTGTTTTAATCATATGTGTAATATTACTATACATCTCCATAAGCTGTTTATATACAGGTAGTGAATATTTATCTTTTTCAATTTCAAACTTAATGAGTATATTTCCTGATTTTTTCAGCTCAGGTGATATTATATCCTGTGCTTTTGCAATATCTACTGCAAATGAACAGAGTGTAGGAGGAACATCAATATCATTAAATGTACCTGACATACTGTCTTTGCCACCTATTGAAGCAAGCCCGAGTTTTATCTGTGCATCATAGGCACCAAGAAGTGCTGCCATAGGAGTACCCCATCTCTCTGGATTATCACCAAGACGTTTAAAATACTCTTGAAATGTAAAACGTATTTTACTGTAATCACCACCAGATGCAACTATTTTTGCAACAGATAATATTACTGCATATACAGAACCATGAAATGGACTCCAACTCGCAAGATATGGGTCTAAGCCATAGCTCATCATGGTAACAGTATCACATTTGCCTGAAAGCACAGGCAGTTTTGCAACCATTGTCTGTACTGGTGTAAGTTGGTATTTACCACCATAAGGCATATATACACTTGCAGCACCAATAGAGCTATCAAACATCTCAACAAGTCCCTTTTGTGAGCAAACATTTAAGTCACTTAAAATACCAAGCCATGCATTTTTTATAGTATCCTTATCTAGTGTATTAAAACCACTGTTTTTAAAATAATTCTCTTCCTTCTTAGGTAGCAGAACAACTACGTCTGTTTCTTGATGTGCTCCATTTGTATCAAGAAATGCTCTTGATATATCTACAATTACATTGCCTCTCCACTCCATTACAAGTCTTTGCTCTTTAGTTACTTTTGCTACTACAACTGCCTCAAGGTTTTCTTCTGCTGCAAGTTCTAACATCCTGTTCGCATTTTCTTTGCTGACAACTACTGCCATGCGTTCCTGTGACTCTGAAATAGCCAGCTCTGTGCCATCAAGCCCTGCGTATTTCTTAGGTACCTTATCAAGATTAATTCTAAGTCCACCTGCAAGTTCACCAATTGCAACTGATACACCACCAGCCCCAAAGTCATTACACTTCTTTATGATAAGACTTGCCTCCTCACGACGGAACAGACGTTGTATTTTACGTTCTGTAGGTGCATTACCTTTCTGTACTTCTGCACCGCAGACATCTATTGACTGTGTAGTATGTGCTTTAGATGAACCAGTAGCACCACCAATGCCATCACGACCAGTACGACCACCAAGAAGTATAATTATGTCTCCCGGCTCACTGTCTTTGCGTATTACATTTTTGCGTGGTGCAGCGCCCATAACAGCACCAATTTCCATACGTTTTGCAACATAATCTGGGTGGTATATTTCATTTACAAGACCAGTGGCAAGACCAATCTGGTTACCATATGAACTGTAGCCTTGTGCCGCACCAGTGACAATTTTTCTCTGTGGAAGCTTGCCAGATAATGTATCCTTAATATCGACAGATGGATCTGCTGCACCAGTTACACGCATAGCCTGATATACATAACCTCGACCTGAAAGTGGGTCACGTATAGCACCACCAAGACACGTTGCTGCTCCACCGAAAGGTTCAATTTCTGTAGGATGGTTATGTGTCTCATTTTTAAAGAATATAAGCCACTCTTCTATATTTCCATCAATTTCTACAGGCACAACTACAGAACAGGCATTAATCTCATCTGACTCCTCCATATCATCAAGCTTGCCATCGGCTTTAAGTTTGCGCATACCCATAAGTGCAATATCCATAAGAGATACATATTTATCAGTTCTATCCTTAAACAGTTCTTTTCTAGCATCCAGATACTCCTCATATGCCTTAACAACAGGTTCTTTATAATATCCGTCCTCAAATTTAACATTTTTTAATTCTGTAAGAAATGTTGTGTGACGACAGTGGTCAGACCAGTATGTGTCAAGCACACGTATCTCTGTAACAGATGGGTTTCTTTTTTCCTCACCTGCAAAATATTTCTGTATATGAAGGAAATCTTTAAATGTCATTGCGAGGTTAAGGGAATCGTAGAGAATTTTAAGCTCTTTTTCTGGCATATCTTTAAATCCATCAAAGACCGCTACATCAGCAGGTTCATCAAAGTCTTGCACTAAAGTTTCAGGTTTCTTTTCATCTGTTTCACGTGAATCCACAGGGTTAATGCAATACTCTTTTATGCGTTTTGCATCTTCTTTTGTAATCTCTCCCTCAAATACATAAGTAACAGCTGAACGTATAACTGGATTTTCTTTTTCGTCTAACAGTTTTACACACTGCTCTGCGGAATCAGCTCTCTGGTCAAACTGCCCCGGAAGATATTCTACAGAAAATACAAGGCTGTTAGCTTTATAAACAAACTCTTCTTCATAATAGTTATCTACAGGAGGCTCTGAAAATACAGTAACAAGTGCCTGCCTGTATATTGCTTCACTCAAGTTTTCAACATCATAGCGGATAAGTACACGTGCATCTATAAGCTCTTTAATGCCAAGATAACGTCTTATCTCTTCTTTTAATTCTTTTGCACGCACAGCATATGGTGCTTTCTTCTCAACATAAATCCTTTTAACACTTCCCATAGCGTTAATCCTCCATTATAAGTTAATATTGTAAACAGTAAAAGCCATATGACGCTATTATTTGCGTCATACGGCTTGCATCTTACTCCGAAGTACCTGATGAGGCTTCTTCATTCATTTTCTGCAAATCCTCTGCTGTAACTATGCCTGTTGTAACACCACCTATAGTCACAGTATCCCATATCTCATTATTTACAACGATATTGTAACTTTCTTTAATGCTATTATACCACTCTATATATTTTTCTTCCTGCACAGCACTAATTGCAGCTTCACACTCACTGTCATAAGTTTCTGTCGAATTATTATCTATCATCTTCACAAATACATAATATCCAGCAGAATCATCTATAAATACATTAGAAATCTTGCCATTTTTTAAGGCTTTGATTTTTTTTAAATTCTTATCAGAAACATATGTCCACCCAGCCTTTTCAGTAAAATTGCCTGTATCATAATTTATATCAGAATCTTCTTCGTCTTCAATAAGCTTTGAAAAATCCTCGGCTGTAGCAGCTTTTTTTGCAAGAGCTTTCATTTCATTTGCAAGAGCTTTTTTATCATCTTTTGACAGTTCTGAAGTATTACCTTCATCGTCTGTAGTTTTCAGTGATGCATAATAATACTCAATATCATATTGGCGGTTGTCTTCCTTGGAAATATCCGCGATAGCACCTGCTTCGTCAACGTCTTTATTGAGTATTTCCTGCTGGTCTGCCTTGTACCTATCTGCAAGGATTCTCTTTTCAAATCTTTTAGCAAGCTTGCTCTTCGAAATATCAAGCTTTAATTTCTGAACTCCTGTAAGACCTTTTAAGGCTTCATCTGCTTGGCTCTCGGCATCCTTTTTTTCATCATCTGTAATTTCATACTGTGCATTTTTTGCCTCTTGGTATAAAATTTCATACTCTGTCTCTTTATTTATAATTTCCTGTTTAAGACCCTCAGAATTAGAAATACTTGATTCAATAGAAGAATCTTCTCCCTGATAAGGAACATCCCACACAGACTGCCCCATCATGTATTGATATGTCTCATCAAGAGGTAGATACATACTTTCTCTTTCATATATAGGGTACATCATATCACTTATAGTCATATTTGTACTTTTAACGGTCAAAACCTTTTTCGGTTTTAACTGCTGTACACCTACTCCAATACAAAGCACAAGTACAACTGCAACACATATTGCACCCAAAATAATTGGCTTTTTACCAGAGCTAGAGCTTCCACCTCCATCACCTAACACTCTATTGCCCGTAGGAGGCACACCTGTTTTATTTGGACTATTTTTAGGTTTGTCCTTCTGGTTAATTAATTTTTTTGCTGAATTCATCTTTGCTCCTCCAAAATGTAATCTTATGCTGCATTTCACAAATAAAACGCTAGTTTCTATTCTACCGCAAATCAGAAAGAAGTCAAGATAAAAAATGTGATAAGAGTATGAAAACGCAAAAAAATAATCTAACCTATTAAAAGGCTGCCTGTTACTTGTATTATACGTAACAGACAGCCCCTTTTAAACGATGTACGGCTCCGTCCTCATAAAACTTTCCGTCTTCCATAAATCTCATGCTGGCACTGATAAATGCGTTTCTCTAGTCTGTTCCTCAAATAATAAAAGAACTGCATCAACAACGGTATGACAAAGCTCTACAATATATTCACAATCACGCTTCACGGCACTTTGCATACTGATATAAGTTTCATGCATCTTCTGAACAAATGTCAATATCGCACTTGGGGAATAAACCGTCTCTGCTAAACGCTTTCTTACTGCCTCTGGGCTATGGACATAAGAACGAATTTCATGTTTTAATTCTTCTTCATAAGCACAATGGTCTTTCAATTTCCCAGGGTAATTAGCATTATGCGGAAACGTAAAATAATCGGCTATATAATGTATTATCACTCCAAGATGCCTGCAGAAGTAACAATCCGCTCCCTTTGCCGCATCAAAATGTGAAACCAATTTTCTAAATTCTTTTTCAAGAAAATCAAAGGAATCCTCAAAAGTATGCTTCCTAACAAAAAATGATGGAACACAGTCTGGTAATATACTACCTATATAGAATGAACCTTTATGATTTCCCAGTACTTCCATCCCCTCACTGTTCATCAGATACCAAGCCAATGAAATATGGGATTTTTTTCGCATATCCGCCTCCTCATACTGACATATACGACACACATCGCTGCCTTTTTTCACTGTCATAATTGTAACTCATTTAATTCATTTTTGCAAGAGTTTTATTACAATTTAACAAAAATTTCTTGATATATAAAAAATTTATAACTATTTACAAGAATACACATTAACATCTCCAACACTGTACACACATTCAAATATAGAATCAAAAACTCGTTCATTCAGTCCTTCATAAGATGCCCGTTCTTCTGGACCAATCACAATATAATCAACTTTATAGTCAGTAAACAGTTGACGATTTCCAGATGGGTCAAGATACATATTTGCTAAATCCTGTTCTTGCTTAGTATAGTCTAACCCGTGGAAATACAAAAATGTGCTAGTACCACATACTAAATTTCTACCAGTAAGAGCTGCAATTGCGTTATTATGACGTGTATTTGTCATAACTGTAGCATCAGGAGCTGCATTTGCATCGATATATTTACTAACCTTAACCTGATTTACATTGTACACCTCATAATTTGAAACATATTCTCTACCCATAGTTAAAAAAGCAGATGTGACACAAAGTACAAATACAAATACAGCACTAATATATTTAAGTGGCGTTTTTGCCATGCCACGATATATATTTACTAAAATATCTGCTGCTAAAAAGCAAAGCATTGCATATGCTACAAACAACAATTTGTTGTTATCATAGTTATTTGGCTGAAATGCAATAAATTCAGATACATACCATATTAACATAGCTGGTGCAGCTAAAAAATACGTGCCACGTTTGCCTGAAAACATAGCAGAAATAGCAGCAATAAGTACAACACCAATATTTTTTATATAAAACCACAAATACAAGTCACTTTCATTAGACCATCCAAAATGACCACGTAAAAAACCAGTATTACCAGATTGCTTGAATGTCCATGTAAAAAGCTGAGGTAATGCTAGGACCAACACAATAATTAAAAAAATTCCCCAGCATTGGATAACATTCTTGCCTTTTTCTGTATTTATAATTTTTAGAAGCATATATCCACATAATAAAACTGCTATTGCAACTCCTAAAATGCCCAATATTACTAATGTTTTGCTGCTTATTTCCTTTATAAACATATTGTAATATTGTACAAATGCTAAAAAAACAATACCACTACCAAGAAAACAATATTCAAGAACAGGCGTTTTTTCTCTCCAATATTCATCTACAGATGCTATCATCTGATATGTTACCCATACAAGACAAATCATACCCAAAGCTAAAAATGAATGAGTATGAATCATAGGAAGTCCTCCTGCAAGAACACTTGGTACAATAAAATCCTTATATTTTTTATTTTTACACGCTCTTATAAGCAAATACAATATAGGAAACAATAATGCCCATCCAAACAGTGAAGCACGCTGTGGAATAAGCATATCAACAATAACATTAACCCAGCGTAAGTTATTATCTGTATAGTTAGTTGGCGTAGTATAAAATCCCGTAAAAATCTGGGAAATTTTACTAGTATCAGTAGCAAGGTTATCAATAAAATATACAAATCCCAAGCCACCATTTAAAAAAAATAAAATCCATGACAGAAGTGCCTTTATCTTATCTCTTAAAAGTGTTTCTGCCAAAAGATAAAATGTAATAAAAAGTTGTAAACACGCAATAAGCATTGGCAATATATATGCCAGTCTAAGAGAACAACCCCAAATATACATACTGGAAGAGATGCTGTCTGATAAAAACGGATAGGAAAGCTGTGTACCCGGCAATAGACTATAATCTGGTGGAAACTTGCCTTGCACTGCTATACTTGTAATAAACGCTAAATGCAAATTCATATCTCCAAATGTACACTGTCCCGCATCCATACCACCATTTGCATTGACTGGAATGGTATGTCCAATAAGTACTATTGTAAAATATATAAAGCATAACAAAGGAACAAGTAATACTGCATGAGTTTTACACAATTTTTTTATAGAATATTTTGCTTTTATTGGAGCATTCTGCTTATCTATATGACGTTTACTTAAAATATAAAATAATAATAAACATATTACAATAAATAGAACTAGTCCTATGATATGGGATATAATAGTAAAACCAAAAATAAAAGAAGTAAGCACTGGAAACCACATAAAACAAAAACTTCCTATTACACTTCCCATTAGAAATTTTATTGTTGTCTGTTCATTTCTAAAATACTGCCATGCAATAAAAATCCCTCCTAGCTGGAAAGCTAAATAAAATATGATAGCAATTATATTACCTATAAAAGTTCCACTCATTGTAATTCTCCTTTTTTTTAATATTGTTAAGAATATTCATATTATACATATTGTATAAAAACTAATCAATAAAAAATATTGTTACTTTAATATCCTTTTTATTTGTATTCACTTTTGGCAATTATAAAGAAAGGATTTTATTTTCATATTTACTATTTTGCTAAAAAATAAATGCTGTTACCTTGAGTACTTGACAATTGCATATTTCCTTTGTAAAATATTGCTTGTGTTACACAAAATGTGCCAAAAGCCTGCTTCTTTAGGTATGGGATGGATAGCACAATTATTAAATATATACAAAATGCTTGATATCATATGTTCAATATGTTATCCTATACATATAATATTTAAGGAATAAAGAACAGGGGTTGACACGAGCCGTATACTGTCACTAATAGATATAAATGTATCTTTGACAGTAGAAGTTTTAATGAAATAAATTAGTCTTATATATTTTCGAGTATATTTGCAAATTTATGTCATTAACAACTAGGCGTACTTTAGCCGTCGGAGTGTCATATAAACAATATTTTAATTTTTGAATGGAGTGATTATTTGGATTCTGGTGACGCGTCGAAGATAGCAATATTATTTGTACTGCTGCTTCTCTCTGCTTTCTTTTCATCGGCAGAGACTTGTTTGACAACTGTAAATAAAATGCGCATAAAATCTATGGCAGATGAAAATATTAAAAATGCTGCGCTGGTTCTTAAGCTGGTTGAAAACCCAACTAAGCTTTTAAGCACAATTCTTATTGGTAATAATATAGTGAATCTTTCTGCGTCTTCACTTACTACTACCTTTGCTATAGGACTGGCGACGAAAGCTGGACTCGCAACAATGGAGAGCATTATTACCGGAGCTGCTACAGGCATACTTACAATACTTGTAATTATATTTGGAGAAATACTTCCAAAGTCATTTGCATCAATGAACAGTGAAAAAATGTCACTTATATATGCAAAGCCTGTTTATATGCTTACTAATATACTCTATCCGCTTTCTTTTGTATTTGACAAGCTCTCAAATGGGCTTCTTAAATTGCTGCATATAAGCGATACACAACGTCCTGCTATAACAGAAAACGAACTTCGTACAATTCTTGATTTAAGCCATGAAGAAGGTGTCATTGAAACAGTAGAGCGAAAAATGATTACGAATGTTGTAGATTTTGGTGACTCTCTTGCAAAAGATATTATGGTACCTAAAATGGATGTTGAATTTGCCAGTGTGGACTTGTCATATGACGAGCTTATAGGATGTTATTCCAAAGAAAAATATTCACGTATGCCTGTGTACAATGACAGTCGTGATAATATCCTAGGAATAGTAAATCTTAAAGATGTCTTTTTCTATCATGGTTCTAAAGAAGATTTCCATATTACTGATGTAATGAGGGAAGCTTATTTTACTTATGAATATAAGAAAATATCAGAACTGTTTTTTGAAATGAAAAGAGACTCTATTACAATGGCAATCGTCCTTGATGAATATGGTTCAACATCAGGTATACTGACTATGGAAGATTTAATCGAAGAAATAGTTGGCGACATACGTGATGAATACGACGCAAATGAAGAAGATGATATTACAAAAATAGACGATGAAAATTATATTCTGCTTGGAATAGCCAAGCTTGATGATATTGATGAAACACTTGGAATAGAAATACATTCTGAAGACTATGATTCTATAGCTGGGCATATAATTAACCTGCTTGGTCATTTTCCATGTGCAGGCGAGTCTGTCACAGATGAATTTGCCAAATATACAGTTATTGAATCGTCTAAGAACCATATAGACAAAGTAAACCTCAAGCTACTTCCAAGAAAAGAAAATGAAGATACTGATGAAGACCATAACAACAAAGAAGAAGATATGGAACATTAAATACCAAAAACAGTTTCAATTGCAAACTCCTACAAAGGAAAAGCAAATGAAACTGTTTTTTTATCTATGAAATATTATTTGGTTTACAATCCTCAAATACACACTTTGCTGCTTTTACTCCTACAGCTTTATCGACTGCACCACCGCTGTACTCAGACACACACCTTCTAAATATACAATTGTTTATAGTACCTTTTTTGCCATACATCTGCACACCCGCACCACTTTTTGCCCGACAGTTCACAAATACGCATCTGTCAATAGTGCCTCCCTGACTGTATATAGCTCCCTTTTGGCAAAAGTTAAATATACAATCAGAGATTTCAGGCAGGTATGCATTATAAATTGCACGTCCGCCACTCATATTACGAAAAAGAGATTTTGCAACACTGAGCCTAGTCCTTAGTATATTTAACCCTCCAGTCTTTAACATTCCATCTATTTCACAATGGTATATACTGCACTCTTTTGCATTGTCCAGATAAATCATGTCACCACCATCCAAATAGTTAGAAATAATTTTTGTATTTTTCATTATAAGCTGTCCAGTGCAATGCAATGGATAATTCAGGTAGATATTTGCATTTTCTATAACAAGTTTTCCAGTATTTTCAACTGACACAGGACAATCTACTATTGCAGATATGTTAATATGATATTCGTCTCTGATTGATAGTGGTTTTTGAGGGGCAATGTGCTGTACTATCTCAGCTCCTGTAGGATGGCAGTCTGAATATTTTAAATTATTAATATTGCCATCTATATCGCCAGAATAATACACTGCTGCCCCATAGTCTGCCACATTGCACCTTGTAAAACTGCATTCTGTAATAATAGTACCACTTACACCATAAATAGCTCCCCCTCGCTTTGCTTCACAGTTACAAAAACTGCATTTTGCAATACTAACGCTTCCTCCTCTCGCCATAACTGCACCACCATCCTCTGGGGAGTAACAGTTGTAAAAACTAGTGTCACAAATTTCTAGTTTCTTTCCCCAAAACCGCACAGCAGCACCCCTTGTAGTATTGTATATATTAGAATTTTTTATATTAACAATACCCTCTTCTGCCCTTATAAACATTCCATAGTTTCGACAATCTGCCTCTACAAAAGAAAGCTGTACTTTGCTTCCAGCCATATGCAGGTTTATACACGCCCTATGACTTCCAGATTTACGTATAATTTTAGAGTTATTTATAACTAGACTGCCTCCACTTAGAGATATATTGCCGAATATCCTTACAACAGCATTATCTATTACAAGGCTCATGCCTTCTTTTAAAACTATGTCTTCATAAATATTGCATTGGTCAATCAGCCTAAAATGCTTCTTTTCATCAAGAATTTTTTGCGTAAATTCATCGGTCTCTGTAATCTGCATTATGTAATATTTAAGGTCTGGTATTTCAAGCCCTTTAATTCTTTCCCCTATAATAGCTGCAAACCTTTGGCACTCTGCAATGTTTTCTTCATATGCATATTCAACAAATCTTTGCAACAATGTCAACCTATCTATTGGCACACCAAATAGCTTTGTAAAAAGCTCTAATGACTTTTTGCTGTTATCAGATATGTTACCATCAATTATGGAAACATTAATTAAATCCATTATTAGAAAAACTCTCTCCCTGTCTGTTGTAATATTACTAAGCAGATAGTCAACCACCAGAGCATTGTCCCTTGAGCTTCTCATAGCCCATGCAATATCTGAAGAATCAAGCTTAAGCCCAGCTTTAAGAAGACGCTCCAGCTCAAAATTGTTTAAGGGTGATGCACTTTTATTCACTTGTGCCTGAAGAATAATGGCAGCACAGTACATAACCTTAAAATCTTTTGGCATAGTACACAGAGGATGCTCTGGTGTCATCCACAGTTTCCTTCTCATATTAAACTTTGTAAGAATATCTAAAATCATCACTTGCACCCCCTCTAACGTATTTTAAGTTCAAAATCGTCTTCGTATACATTAAATATTTCTGTTTCTTGTGGGATACATCCATTGTATTCGCATCCATTTACAAATTGCCCAAACTTTTTGTATTTAAAATAAACTGCTGAACCTAGATAAGCCGCACGGCATCTGTTAAAATGACAATTTTCAATAGTCACGCTTCCAATAGATTCAGACTGCACCGCACCGCCATAATCTGCTGAAGCTTCATTAAAACTGCAGTGCTTCATAACCATTTTGGCAGAACCTAAAAGCGAAATGGCACCTGCACCATTGTTATAAAATCTAGTATTTTTTATAAGAAACGAAAGACCATTAAAACTTATTGCACGTTCTGTTTCAGTACTCCTAATTTCACTTCCTGTTACAATAAGTCTTCCCGCGTCTTGTCTTAGAAGTCCACAATTTTTCCCACAGTCGATAAATGAATTTTCTATATTGGCTACAGCCGTCTCTTTAAAATACATCCAGTATGGTTCCATGCACTCTTCTACTTTTATTCTTGCTTCATTCAGTCTTACTCTCCCACCTACAGTCTTTATCGAACCTTTTATATTAACATCTGCCCCATTAATTAGCAGTGAGCCTCCACGTTCTATTCTTATATCTCCATCTATATATACAGGTTTATCAAGTAAAACTGTTTGACCTGACTGAATATTAATACTGTTATAGTGTTCCTCCATACTAAATTCTGGAAAAAAATATACAAGAATCTTATAGCTTATATCATATCCTTCACATTGAAACTGCCTGTAACACTTTACTCCCGCTTCCACATCTTTTTCTTGTGCAGCTTTATTAAACTGTTCAAAAAATCTACACTCTGAATCTGAAAACCTAAAAACTTTTAGATAATTACTAAGAATTCCTTTACAATAATCCTGTGACCACAGTGCAAGCCTGTAAAGTTTATATATATCCGCCATAAAACAATACTGTGTTTCTTTACTGTGAATTTTTTTAAAAAATTCTGCAATCCTAAAGTCAAAATAATTATTTATATCAACAATTATCTGACTTCTGCTCTTTTGTGAAATACATATGCTGTCAAGCATTGTCTCAAAGCATGACTGCAATTCTGTAACAGCTTTTAAATTGCCAACTGCCATTACACCAAGCCCATAGCAATAAAAATACTTAAACCCATCATCTTTATCTGCCATTGGATGGCTTTTATATTCAAGTTCACTTTGGCGTTTTTTCAAATATTCTAGAATATCCATTTATATCACCACCTATTTGATTATCTCATTAATAGATTATATACTTTATATCTATATAAATCAAATATAAAAACTCATGATACAAGTGGATTTAAACTATTTATAGAACTATTGGGATAGATTTCCTTTTTTCTTTTATGGATATCTAAGAGATTGTTTCTAACCATCATAGAAGATTTTTTACAATGACGCATAAAATATTCATTCTCCCTGCCTGATGCTTTTTCATAATTTCGATTTAAAAACTGTAGCATCAGTCCGTGAGATGCGGATTCTGACAATTCTGAATTGTATGGAATAATTCCGATTTTATTTTTTGGAATATGGTACTCATAACATATTCTTCTGTAATTAAATAGAGGTTCTGGCTTGTACGAGCCAATTAGATAGATTGCTTTTTCCTTTATAGACGAGTAATTGTCAAAAAATTCTCTCAATGCTATTTTGTCTTGTATAAGGTTTACAACTACTATATCAGCCTCATATAAAATTGCGTTTGAGCTTAAATTTTCATTGCGTTCAGTATCTACAAACACATTTTCACAAAACAGTTCAAGATTATAAAATAGCTGCTTATAAACAAGACTGAACTCGTAATTAAATACTTCTTTATTAACTATATAACTTTGTGGAAGATAATATATATTTGTGTACAACAGCGGCAACGCTGCATGATGAAGTAGTTCTTTACCATTTTTTCCTGAGTACAATCCTTTTAAAACATATTCAATTCCATCTCTATTATAATACTTTCCACTTTCTTTAAGCTGCTCTGTCTGCTCCCTTGAAAGCACTATATCCGCTATACTGTTTATACTATAGTGATTTTCTAAAAGAATTGACTTTCCAGCCCCAGAAATTGATGCCAGTGCTGTAATACAAACCATATTTGTTGTTACGCCGCTTTTTCCTTTGATGTTGCTCCAAAAAGCTATCTTCACTCTTTCCTCCATTCTGCTAACGTATTATTGTTAGACTCCCCACCGCATGGATCTCCAAAAAGAATCCGAATTTTCTTTAAAACTAAATCTATAATATCTAAATTGTATTATTACGTAAAGTAAAATAATAAATTTCTGCATATTTCACAAATTTTTTTAAAAAAATTCTACATAAAGGCAAAAAATACCATCATCTAGATGGTATTTTAATTGCCATAACTTCCTTTATAACACTTTATTTAATTTGCAAATAATTTTTCATATACCATAAACTGTATATTATACCACCTTAAACAGCTTCAAATAAAATTTGGAATGACGGGTATCCTCCAAACTTTGTCTGTACAGGAAAACCATGCTTCATAAGTGCAGTGCCTAAATAAATTTTTCCGTCTTGTGTATTCCTGTAATATTTTGTACTATCAAGCCCTTGCAGTTTAATATAAACTACTGGCATATTTCCATGTACATTTAAAAGTACAACGCTTACCAGTGCTTTTTCTCTTTGTCTGCTAACAACCATCCATGCACCCAATTCCTCCTTAAACGGATTACTTAAACGGTAGTAAATCCCTTTTTGAATAAGTGGTGCCAGTTTATGATAATTTTTAATCTGTTCTTTTATTTTGGTTTTTTCATCTTCGGCGAGAGCCACTAAATTGAGTTCATAACCAAATGCACCTGTCATAGCAACACAGCCTCTTGTATCTATATCTGTAACCCTGCCTGTCTGATGATTTGGAACAGCAGATACATGTGAGCCTGTAACAGATAGCGGGTAGCAAAATGATGTGCCATACTGTATACGCACGCGGTCAATAGCGTCTGTATTATCACTACACCAAATTTGAGGTGTATAGTATAACATTCCTGTGTCAAACCGTCCGCCACCACCAGAACATCCTTCCCAAAGTATATCAGGAAAAGCATTTATAAGTCTTTCCAAAAGTGAATATACACCAAGCATATAGTCATAAAGTACATTTCCTTGGTAAGAAGTACTGTTTGAATAAACATCTGAAATACTACGGTTCATATCCCATTTAACATAATTGATTTCACCTTGGTGCAATACAGATGATATACTTTCAAACATATACTGTACGACTTCTGGATTAGAAAAGTCTAACACAAGCTGGTTACGCCCTCTTATAGGTCTCTTACCTGGAATCCGCAATGCCCACTCTGGATGACTACAGTATAAGTCACTATTTTCTGACACCATCTCCGGCTCAATCCATATGCCAAATAAAAGCCCTTTATTATGGATTTTTTCTGATAGTTCTGTAAGGCTCATACCAAGTTTTTTTTCATTTACATACCAGTCGCCAAGAGAGCTATTATCATCATTTCTTTTGCCAAACCATCCATCATCTAATACAAGCATTTCAATCCCAAGTTCTGCCGCTTGGTCTGCAAGTTGACACAAAACTTCACCGTTAAAGTCAAAATAGCATGCCTCCCAGCTATTAATTAGTACAGGTCTCACCTTATTTTTATATTTTCCACGGCATATATGTTCACTAATACAATAATGGAAGTTCTGAGAAAGTTTGTTTAATCCCATAGCTGTATAGGATAACAAAACCTCTGGTGCATAAAACTGTTCTCCAATGTCAAGTTGGTAAGAAAATAATTCATCTGAAAGCCCCATAAGGAAACGGATTTGTTCAAACTGGTCACGCTCAAACTCAGCAAGAAAGTTTCCACTGTATACAAAAGATGCACCATAACACTCCCCAGTCGTCTCTGTTGTGCTTTCATCTGTCAATATAACAAACGGGTTATACTGATGACTTGAAGTGCCTCTTTTGCTTCCAATACTCTGTTTTCCATGTAATATTGGTGCTCTTTTCATATTTCTTTCCATTGCGTGTCTTCCATAAAATGTAACTGCATCATAATTTCCATAAAGAAAATCAAGACACACACTTGAAATTTTTTCTATATAAATCTTTTCCCTGCTATTATTTTTTACTTTTACACTACGAGTAATTATATCACAATCTTCAATCACCCCATATAGTAATGTAACCTCTAAATTTGTACGGCTGTCTGTAAGTATAATCTCTAAAGTCTGTGCTTTTTCTTCACTATATGCAGATGGAAGTCCTTTAAGACAGTATTTACCATTAGTTATTTTATGTTCTTTATAATGCAAGTCACAGTCATAGCACCCATTTTCTTCCCTTATTACAAGTGCTACACTTCTGTAATCACCAGTTCCCTGTACAGGAAATTCCTGCGGAAGTACATCAAGCGAATACCTCCTGTTATTGCCTGCTACATAAGGATTTCCTGAAAAACCACCTCTGTCAAAATAAGTTAGCATATATTCTGTGGAATCATTTATATGACTTCCATAATATAAGTGCAGCAAATACCCATAAGAATCCACTTTCATCTGGTATGTTGTATTTTTAGTATTAAGATTAAATAATTTTTTTGTACCATCATAAAGGACAGCCATACTATCACCCCTTTTTATTTATTATTTAACAGCACCATTTGCAACGCCTGCTATTATCTGCTTCTGGCATATTATATAAAAGAGTACAATTGGAAGCAGTGCAAGGAGATACGAAGCAAATGCAAGGTTATAATTTGTACCAAACTGCGACTGGAAGTTTAACTGGGCAAGAGGCAGTGTATTATGGTCACCAGACATAATTACAAGTGGTGTCATAACGTCATTCCATGTGCCAAGTGCAGTAAGGATTGCTACAGTTGCATGCATAGGTCTCATATTTGGAAATATAATTGTCCAGTACGTTTTCCATGTACTTGCACCATCTACACAAGCTGCTTCTTCAAGTGCAACTGGAAGGTTTGTAAGATATCCTGAATAAAGCATTGTGTTCATAGGCATATAAAATACTACATACAATAGAACTACTCCTATCCAGTTAGATAGCCCCATACGGGATGTCTGCTTTACAAGCGGCATCATAAGTATAGCAAATGGTACAAACATACCACTTACAAGATAAAGGTAGATAAAATTGTAAAACTTACTCTTTGCCTTATTCCTGCCCAAAGCATACCCAATCAATGAATGAACAACTATTGACAATGCAATTGTAACAAGCGTAATTAAAAGACTGTTGCCAAGAGAATGCCAGAAATCAGTTACTCTCATAGCCTCCTTGAAGTTATCAAGACTGAAGCTCTTTGGAAGTGATAAAAGCCCACTCATGCTATTAGTCATCTCTGAAGGTTGTTTAAATGCAATTACCACTGTCATATATAGTGGAAATATAATTGTCACTAGACCAATAATTAAAAGCACTGTTATGCCAATATTATATTTTTCAACGTTTTTTTCAGACTTTTTTTCCATTACAACTGTTCCTCCTTCTTACCAAGAAATCCCATCTGGAATACAGATATCGCCACAATTACTACGAAGAATACGACTGCATTGGCACTCTGAAAACCAAATTGCCCACCACTCATACCATTGTTGTAAATAAGGTATGATATTGACTCTGTACTCTGTGCTGGACCACCCTTTGTCAATGACATAATCTGGTCAAATACCATAAGGAAGTTTTTCATACAAAGTACCATATTAATTGTAAAAAACGGAAGGATAAGTGGGAATGTAAGGTAACGGAACTTATTAACCCCTGTCGCACCATCCAGTGAACCAGCTTCATATACATCTTCTGGCACTGTTTGCAGTCCGGATATGTAAATTATAGTATTCATTGCCACAGACTGCCATGCACATACAATCATAATCGCAATCCATGCGGTTTTTGTATTTGCCAACATACTGCCTCCTCCGAAGCCAAACATTTTTGCTATTTCTGGCAGTATATAAGTAAAGAAATAGTTAAAAATATAACCTACAACCAAGCCACCTAATACATTTGGCAGGAAATACAAACCACGCAGTGTACTTTTAAACTTGATTTTGCTGTTTAATGCCATTGCAAGCAGCAGACTTATAACATTGACAACAACTGTGGTTAAAACTGCTAATCGAAATGTGAACCAGTAAGACGAACCAACTCTAGCATCTTGAAATAAATCAATATAATTTCTTAAACCTACCCAGTCATAACTTCCAAAGCCCCTGAAATTTGTAAAACTGTAAATAACACCTTGTATCAGTGGCAGTGTATTAAATGTGAAAAACAAAAGTACAATAGGTATTGTAATTAATAGAAATGTACGGCTTCTGCCATTTTTGTTACCATCCATCTTTATCCCTCCTCAAAATTTTTAACTTTTTCAATTAAATCCCTGTTATAACGTATCCATGCTTTGTCAAATTTATTTAAAAAGCTTTCTGTATCACCATCTAGAAGATATGTCTGTACCATTGCATCGGCTGCCATTTCAGATGGATAAAAGTGGTCCTGATAATCTGTAACCTTGCTTTCTGTAATATATTCTTTCATTCCTTCAAGCATTGGGGCAAGGTTAAAATCACCTTCTTTGCAGGATATTGCATTCTGATTATCCATATACGCTTGGACATTTTCATCTTCCAGTAAAAAATTTAGTACTTCATAAGCTTCTTCTTTATAAGGGCAGTCCTTCATTACGCAAAACTGCAAATCTATTCCTGATGTCAGCAGATTACCTTCCTTTGTATCCGCTGCAGGATATACAAAGGAATCTATATTCATATCAGGATTTACAGTTTTAATCTGTGGCACTGCATAACTTCCTATCATAAACATAGCAGACTCACCTCTTGCAAAGGCTGTACATGCATCATTATATGAATATGCCACTGGGTCATTTGGACCATATTTAAGCAGTTCTTTCAACTGTTCTGCAACTGTTACATACTCTTTGGCAAAGGTTGTTTCTCCTTTATTGACCTGCTTACATACATCTGCATCTGCAAGCGATGATGCTGCACTGTTCCAAGGTGAAAGACACGTCCAAGTATCTTTATATCCCATATAAAACGGAAGAATACCTGCACTTTTAATTTCTTCACATAGCGAAATTAACTCACTCCATGTTTCTGGAATCTCCCAGCCATGCTCTGCAAATATGTCTTTATTGTATAAAATTCCTGCTGCATTTGACATATACGGCACACCATATACCCCTTCTACTGGGACAAACTTTAAATTTTCTCCAATATCAAGATAAGTAGGTTTAATACTTTTAAGCCCATCAAAGTCAGAAATATCCATAAGTATATCTGCATCGATAAAATTGGCATAGTTAAAATCTCCACCAATACCGATTATATCTGGATTATCCTCTCTCACAAAACGGGTTTTAAGTACTGTCACTGCATCATTTGGGGAACTTATTTTTAACTCTATATTATCATGTGACGAGTTAAACTTTTCTTCCACCTCCTCAAAATAACTGACCGCTTCTGGTTTGTAGTGAACCAGCTCGATTACTACTTTTCCATTGTCATTTTGGTTGCCACATCCAGAAAGTAAAATACTGCTGGCTGTGGTCACCGCCATAAACAACGAAAACATCTTTCTTTTTGCCATAATATGACTCTCCTTTCTATAAAAGTATAAACTTTTTATAAAGTAATTAAAGTATAACATACCATTTTGCGTTGTAAAATACCGCTGTTTTTCCTCTTTTATACCAAAATGCTATTTTTCAATTTATATATTGCTATAACATAGCATTTTGGTA
>CANOID010000003.1 GCA_947565985.1 uncultured Lachnoclostridium sp. | reverse complement strand
ACCATATTGGTGATATATTTTGTAGCTTTTTGTCTCGTTAAGTTAATGACATTGAAGCCTGACAGCCAACTTGTGTTACGTTATAAGAAAATCCAAATAATTTCTAACTAAAATTCTAAAAGTTTATATCATACTTGTTTCATAGAAAAAAATATAGGAAGTTTGTCACGAAATAGTATAGAAAAAAGTCTAGCCATAAAAAAAGCATTATTTAAATTTTTGCATATCAAAGTGAATTGTAGAGAAGTAAAAGTTTCAATACAATTCACTTTATCAGCAAAGATTTTTCAAGTATCACCAGCCCTATAAGGAATGTAACCCCAAAAAATTTACCAGCCCAATTCCAATAACCAGTTATTTAACAGTTTCTCTCTATCCTTCTCTTTTATCTCTAAATCTTTAGGACTTATATACTCGCCCTTAATGTTGCCATCTACAATATATAACACTCTGGAACACTTTGCGGCAACCTTTGCATCATGGGTTACCATCATAATCGTTGTTCCTTCTTTGTTTAACGTTACCAGTTCCTCCATTACCTCGTTTGACGTAGTTCTGTTCAAGGCTCCCGTCGGTTCATCCGCAAATATAACCTCAGGTCTATTAATCATACTTCTACAGATGCAGGCTCTCTGGAGCTGCCCTCCCGAAACTTCATTGATGTCATTATCGGCAATGTCAATAATACCAAGCTTACGCATTAAGTCCTGTCCACGCTGGGTCGTTTCTTTACGTGTTTCGGTATTCTTATCAGATTGTACCGCAGGAAGAATGATATTATCGAGAACGGTCAGATTTTTAAGCATATACATCTGTTGAAAGATAAATCCCATTTCGTCAAGACGTAAGTTTGCAAGCTCCTTTTCATCCATTTTGGCAATGTTTTTTCCACAGAATTCTACTTCGCCTGCGGTAACGGAATCCATGCCCGAAACGGCATACAAAAGCGTGGATTTACCCGAGCCTGACGGACCCATAACGGCTACCATTTCGCCTTTGGAAACGGTAAAGTTGATATTTTTCAAAACGTTGTTCTGACGTTTGTTTACGATATATGTTTTACAGAGGTCTTTTACTTCTAAAATATTCATAATATTTTCCTTTCTGATTCCATTTTTGTTTCATTCTTATACAATATTAGCAGTATCAGAAGACTTGATCTTTCTTGTATAAAGTGAGGTCAGTAATGCACTTGCGGTTGTTGTAACAAGAATCACAAGCGGGAAGATAAGATACATTTCAACAGGGTTAATAACGTAATCAACTGCAAGCTCCAAACCCATCATTTTAAATACTGGGTCAATGCAGAGATGTGTCAGTGGTATTGCGAAAATTTCACCAACAATTACCGCAATCATTCCCACAAATGCAAACCGCAATGCGTGGTATGCGTAGATTTTCCCGTTTCGCATACCAATTGCTTTCATAAGCGCGATTTCTCCCTGCTCCTTTGCGATAAAGGAACGCTCCATAAGTACGGTTATCAACACGGTTAAGATGATTGTAAGAATAACGATAAAGGATTTGACTGCGGCCAAAACATCCGTAACACCCAGCATATCTGCTACTGCTTCTTTGCAGGTTTTTATATTCTCGTAATCGGGAAAAATTTCCTGAATTTTTTCTATTCTCCGTTTTATCTCTTTACTGTCAGGCTTATCTGTAAACATGATCTGCGTATTGTTAGCGGCTATTGCCTGAACATAATTTATGTACTCATCACAATGGAGCCGTATGTTGCTGCCCTGCATATTCATTGACTGAAAGAACGCCGAAATGATATATTCCTTATCTCCGTCAATGGTTTGAATCGTAACGGTATCGCCGATATTGGCATGCAGCTTATCCGCAGCAATTCGTGTTATTGCAATTTCATCAGTATTTTGCGGTATTGTTCCTGCGGTGTATTCGTACATATCCATTGTCGTGCCGGTACCCTGCCAGATGCCAATATTGCTCTCGTTTTCTTCAAATGCTACTGGCAGAGTAAACAGCATTTCCTGATAGCATTTTGCTGGAATGCCATTTTCGGTAAGAGTCCGTTCCATATCATTAAGATGCTTTTCAAGCTTTTCGTGTCCGCCTTCCAACATACATTCATTAATCATTTTACTGTCAAGGGTTATGTCACAGTCCGCCCAGCCGAATGCCGAAACAAGGCTGCCGCTGTTCATAGTGGAAACGGTTATCGAAATGATAAACAAAAGAGATAAACAGAGGAAGAATGTAAGTGTGATAATACTGTAACGCATGGGGCTGCTTACAATATCATTCAGCGCAAGGAAAGATGTTGCCGGAAGCTTTGATCTGCCAAGACACATTACACTCTTTTTACGGAAGCGTTCACCTGTCTGACCGTTTCTGATCGCGTCGATGGGCGTCATTTTCCTGACTTTGCCCGTACAGCCGTAGCAGAACCCCAGAATGACCGCAATTACCAGCACCGCACAGAGAATATTTACCAAAACCAGACTCTGATTTCCGGCAATAATCGTCTGAGAGGAAACGTTCATAAGCATTTCCCCGAAAGGGAAGCTTAAAGCAAGTCCTATCGCCGCACCGATTATGGAAAGCCCCACATACTTTACAAGGTATAAGCACCGGATTTTGAAATTACCTATACCAATAGCCTTCATTATGCCGATTTCGCGGAATTCCTCGGAAAGTGTAAAGGAAATGGTAAAACGTAAAACTACAAATGCTATTATAATAAGGGCTACGCTTACCACAAGCAGAACGCCTACCACTATCATATCAAAAACATAGCAGAATTTCATAAAAACCCTATCCATTGTTAAAGCACTGTTATCTACTAATGGTTTTATCTGAGGCAGAACCGTTTCCATATCGGAAGAATACAAATAGACAAGAGTGCCACCGTAATATTCCTCTGTATTTTCTGCGGAAAGGAAAGCATTAAAATCTTCTTCGCTTATGATATAACGGGTAATACTTAGCTGCTTTGACCCGAAAAGCGCATCCTTTATTTTATCTGCAAGAACAAATTCACGGCTTACACCGTTTACTTCTATGATAAGCTTATCGCCCACGTCAACGCCGAAAGCGTCTGCCATACTTTCCGTCATATAAAACTCTCCCTGTCTGACCGTTTCAAGAATACTGCCATCCGAAAGGAAAAAATTCATGTAAATGTCGCTTGTAACCAGACTCGTACCCGTACCATTGATACTTATATCCTCGTCCTTATAGATAAGATTATCAGACGATAAATACAATATGTTCTCCGTTGCGTAGCGCTCTACTGGGTCTGTTTGGCTTACCATTTTATCAATGTCAATGGTAATGTTCTTATTCATAACAATTGCCAAATAGTCAGGTACATTCGCCATTTCAAAATAATTGTCCAGTGCCGTGGTAACATTTATAATGTTGTTTACACTCGACGACACGAACATAGTGGCAAGAATCATAAATAATAGAAGAATCATATTCATTGCCTTTTTTCGTTTCAAATCTTTTTTTAGTATGTTTAGATACATTTTGTTTCTCCTTTCTCTTGCTTCTAGATTGATTCTACAAGAGAAATTATTAAATAATCCTTAAATGTATCTATTATGCTTTTCTAACTACTATCGTCACACAAAAAACATCTTCCTTCATTTGTGCAAAGATTTCTCCATCCATTTTACGCATCAGTGTTTTGCAAATGTAAAGCCCCAGACCGCTTCCTTTCATACCGCTACTATTGCTCCCACGATAAAAGGAATCAAAGAGATTTGGAAGCTCTTCTTTTTTCAGATTACATCCTGTGTTCTCTATATGTATTAATTTACAGTCCTCTTCCTCGCCAAACGATATACAGATACGTTTACCGTCGCCATATTTTATTGCATTTTCCATAACATTCTGCACCACCTCTACCATGCGGTTCTTATCCCCTTTGATAAGACATTCCGCGGTTTCATCCACTTGAAATTCTGTATGAATTACAGACAGTTTATCATGATAATAGCTTTCTGTAATTTTGATAATCTCTGACAGGTAATACTCTCCCACAATTACCTCCAGATTCAGAAAATCTTCTCTGGATGCAGTTACGATTTCATCCACATATCCCTTTATTTCTTTTACATTTCTTGCAATCCCCTGCAAAGCTTTATTCCTTTTTTCCTTTGTGTCATACAAATCCTCTGACAACGCTTTGGAATATAATTCAATGGAAGAAAGCGGCGTTTTAATATCATGTGACAAAGAAAGAATCAATGTTTTCCGTTCCCTTTGAAATGCGAGTTCTTTCTCCTTATTATCCTCCAGTTTTTCACGCAGCATGTCCATTCCCCACAAAAAACGCCCAAACAGCTTACTTTTTTCCTGTTTAACGGGCATAGACAGATTCCCTTTCGCCAGTTCATAAGATAAATCACTCATATCCCCAAAAGGCTTTAGGACTTTATGATACACATACAAAAGCACAATGATTGTCACAATCATCATACCAAGCAGCAAAATATTGATATACAAAGGTAGTCGTGAACTTTTTCCCTCCGCATATTCTATCCGATACAGTCTGCCGTCTATTTCTTCCACTAAATAATCATTATCACAGGATTTTCCCGCAACAAACTTTTCGATTCCGACTATCGTTTCATACTTATCTAAACTCATTGCTTCTATTTCGAAAGCTTTTAGTTTTTGTTCTTCTATTTCCTTAATCACACGCCTTGCTTCCACAAAATATAATCTTCCATCACTGCCATTATTTTGATAAAAATATAATCCATTAATTGACGCTATAAGCAATATTTCAACAATAATAATCCAAAGTGTAAATATTTTAAATTTACTCAAACCGATATCCTACTCCCCACTCCGTAATAATATGCCGGGGCTTTTTAGGTTCTTCTTCTATTTTTTCCCTAAGCCACTTAATATGTACCGTCAGCGTTTGCATCTCCGAATCACTGTCACTTCCCCAAACGGTATTGAACAAATACTCCTTCTTCATCGTTACATTCTTATTCTCAATTAGCAGCTTTAGCAGTTCAAACTCCTTTTCGGTCACTTCTTTTTTCTGTCTGTCTACATATAGCGACTTCTGCATGGTATTCAAGCGAATATTCCCTTCTACAATCTCCGCCTGACCATATTTTCTTTTAAAAATACCTTTAATCTTGGCAATTAAAATATCTACGTCATAAGGTTTCTCAATGTAATCGTCCGCACCAAGATTTAACCCTTTTAATTTATCATTCTTTTCCACTTTGGCGCTGGCAATTAGAATATGGGTATTGGAAGTTTCCCTAATCTTAGAACAAACTGCAAATCCATCCATTCCGGGAAGCATAATATCCAGCACGATCACTCTGGCACCATATTTTTCATACAATTCCAAGGCTTTTTCTCCAGTCTGAACCACACTGACAATATAATTCTCCTTACGCAGAAAATCACACAACAAAATACCTATTTCTTTGTTATCTTCTACAATTAATATATCTAGCATATTTATTTACACCTTTCCTTTCAAAACTAAAACCACTCCATAGTATATCATATTTCTGTATGATTTTCTTCTCAAATTTTAATCTGTTCCATAAGCCAGTTATTTAATTCTCTTTTATGGTCACAAAGCTCTTTGTCACTTCCGCCAAAATGTTCCCGTTTTTACCGACAATCCCGTCTCCACAATATAAAGTGTCCTACTACACTTGGCGGCAACCTTCGCGTCGTGTGTTACAAATATGATCGTTGTTTGGTCGCGGTTTAAAGAGAGCAGCTCATTCATGACCTCATCAGAGCTTGTACGGTTGAGAGCACCTGTCGGCTCATCGGCAAAGAGCACCTTGGGATTGTTTATCATACTGCGGCAGATACATGCCCTCTGAAGCTGTCCGCTTGACACCTCGTTAATATCATTGCCGCACATATTATCAATGCCAAGTCTGTGCATGAGCGTTCCGCCGTGCTCCTCGGTCTGCCTGCGGCTTGACCTATTTTTTTGATTTTACCGCAGGAAAAATGATATTATCAAGTACCGAAAGATTTTTCATCATGTACATCCGCTGAAAAATAATGTAAAGTGACAATGCTGACATTTTCGTGGGACTGTTGCTTTTTCATATAGATTATTTCCATAAACAAGTTTTTACCACATTATTATGGAAATTTTGAAACTGGAGTTTTGCAAAATTCGTAGTTATAATAAATAAAACAAGGCAAACAAAACAAAGCAAATTAAGATTAATATTGGAGGAAAAAAATGACGGCTACTAAAATGGAAGAAATTATTACAGAACTAGTTGTAAACGGTGGCGGTGCGAGAGCTAAGGCACTGGAAGCGGTAAAAGCAGCTAGAAAAAATGAGATGGAAAAAGCAGAAAACTTATTAAAAGAATGTAATGAAGTGCTTATTAAGGCTCACAATTATCAGACTACATTGATTCAGGGAACTTTATCTGGTGAGGAGGATAATGCATCAGTAAGCCTGCTGATGGTTCATGGTCAGGATCATTTGATGGATGCTTTGGTGGTGAAAGACATGGCAGAAGAAATGATTGAAATGTATAAACTGATTCACGCAAAATAATAAATGTTTTTTGCTGTATTAAGAAAACTAGGAGAAGGCTTATGTCGGGTGATTGGAAAGATATTCTCGAATTACTATCTTTAACTGAATACCATACAGCCTCTGAATTAGCTAATAAACTGGGTGTAAGTTCCAAAACTGTGAGAACGAGAATAAAGGAACTTGATTTGAAAGCATCGAAGCATGGGGTGCGAATTGATTCTAAGTCCAGATATGGGTATATTCTTGTTGAGAAGGAGGAAGGAGGAATCCAAAGACTGGCAGAAGACCTTACCCCAGAGATAAAAATGCCAGACAATAATGAGGAACGAATTAATTATCTTCTCGTATATTTGTTAAATCATAATGAATTTACTAAAATGGACGATTTATGTGATTTTCTTTGTGTTTCACGAACAACACTGCAAACTGCAATGAAAAATGCAGAAGAAATTTTGAAAGAATATAATCTGGAGCTGGAGAGAAGACCTAATTATGGCATTCGAATAAAGGGCAATGAATTTAATATTCGAAGATGTATTGGGGAATGTTTCGTAAAAAGAGATATGCTGAACCATAGTATGCAGATTTATTCCTCAGAGGAATTGGAACGGTTGGCACAAGAAATTTTGGATTTAACTAGAAAATACAAGATTTCGTTGTCTGAAAAGTCTTTTGAAAATCTTATAACGCAGATTTATGTTGCAGCAAAAAGGATAAAAAGAGGATGTGCTGTAAGTTTTGGGGAGGGAAAAGAAGCAGAAGAAAAAAAATACCAGACAGAATATCGTTTTTCCAGAGAACTGGCTTTATATATGTCAGAATGGCAGCATGTGATTTACACCAAACAGGAAATCACATATATTGTGATTTACCTTGCAGGTATTCGTGTGTCAGGAAGTACAGAAAATGAAAATTTTGTTATCAGAGAAGAACTGGATGATTTAGTACGGCAGATGCTGGAATTAATCTACAGTGAATACAGGTTAGAATTCAGGAATAATTTTAATCTGAGAATGTCATTAAATCAGCATATGGTACCTTTTGATATCCGTATGCGATACCACATTCATATGGAAAATCCCATTTTGGACGAAATCCATGAAAAGTATGTTTTAGGATATACACTTGCAGAGACTGCTTGTAATGTTCTGCAAAAGTATTATGGACGAGAAGTTACAAAAGATGAAGTGGGATATTTTGCAATTTTGTTTGCATTGGCATTGGAACAGGAAAATATTGAGGTTGAAAAGGCAAGTATATTAATTATCTGCAGTGTTGGAAGAGGAAGTTCCCAATTAATCCGGTACAAATATGAGAAGGAATTTGGAAAATATCTGGATACTATTTATGTATGTGGTCTACATGAGTTAGAACATTTTGATTTCAATACAGTGGACTACGTTTTTTCAACAGTGCCAATACACATGGAAATACCAGTTCCAATCACAAACATTGGTCAGTTCCTTGAAAGAAGAGATATCTTAAAGGTTCGACAGGTATTGGAACGAGGACAAATGGATTTCTTGGATGATTATTATAAAGAACAACAGTTTTTGACAGATGTGGAAGGTGAGACAAAGGAAGAGACGATACGCAGTATTTGTGATAAAATTGCGGAGCAAAGACAACTTCCGGAAGGGTTTTATGAAGCAGTAATACAGCGTGAAAAACTGGGTGGCACAGATTTTGGAAACAATATAGCAATGCCACATCCTTATAAAGTCATTACAAAAGATACATTTATCTATGTGGCGGTTCTGAAAAATAAAATTATATGGAACAAATTCCCAGTACAACTTGTATTTTTGGCAGCAATCAGTGCTCAAGAAGATAAAAATCTACCTAAATTTTATGAAGTAACCACTTCACTGTTCCAAATGGAAGAAATGGTTGAAAAAATTATTAAAGAGCAAAAATTTGAAGTCTTGATGCAAGCTTTACGTCAAATTTTTTATGAAGAGTAGTAAAAACATAACAATAAATTTATATAAAGGAAAGGAAAAAGAAAATGAAAAATATTATTTTAGTATGTGCAGCAGGGATGTCTACAAGTTTACTAGTAAGTAAAATGAAAAGTGCAGCGAAGGATATGGGAGCGGAAGTACATATCGAAGCTATGCCAGCAAGTGCTTATGAGGGGTATAAGGGAGAGACAGATATATTATTACTGGGACCTCAGGTAAGCTATCTGTATGAACAGATGAAAAATACGTATGAACCAAAGGGAATTAAAGTAACGTTAATCGACAGCATTGATTACGGCATGATGAATGGAAAAAAAGTCCTTGAAGATGCTTACCGAATAATGGGGGAGGAATTGTAATGAAGCTTAGTTCAATACCTGAGAATTTTATGTGGGGAGCATCTACCAGTGCGTTTCAAGTAGAAGGGGCTTATCAGGAGAATGGGAAGGGACTTTCTATCGCTGACATCCGTTCCTTTCGAAATAGTGAAAAACAGTTAGATACAAAGGTTACTTCGGACTTTTACCATCACTGGGAAGAAGATTTGCTGTTGATGAAAGAATTAGGATTAAAAAGTTATCGTTTTTCAGTAAGTTGGACAAGAATTTTCCCGAATGGAGATGAAGAAAAACCAAATAAGGAAGGGCTTGCGTTCTATCATAAAATTATTGACAGACTCAGAGAATATAATATTGAGCCAATCGTAACCATGTATCACTTTGATCAGCCGATTGGACTGGTTGAAAAATATGGTGGCTGGGTTTCGCGTCAGTCAGTTGATGATTTTGTGAAATATGCAAAATGTCTGTTGGAAGAATTTGGGGGAAAGGTAAAATATTGGCTAACCATTAACGAACAGGCAGTTATGGTAGTGGCATCTGATATGCTTGGAATCGATAAGGATTTACCAATACAAGAGCGTTTCTGCAAGGCGTTTCAGGCAAACTATCATATGTGGATTGCACAGGCAATCGTCTTTAAAATGTGCAGAGAAAAATTTCCTGATTCCTATATAGGTCCTGCGGTTTCTTATATCACAACACTTCCGGCAACACGTAAATCCTATGATATGATGGCGGCAAAAGAATTAGAAGATTTTTATTCTTTCGCACAGATGGATGTAGCAGTAAAAGGAGAAATACCATACTATTTTACAAATGAACTGGATAAATTGAATTTCAAACTACAAACCAAGCCGGAAGATGTCAGAATATTACAGGAAGGAACAGCCAACTATCTAGGGGTTAACTGGTATTGTACTACCATTGTGGAAAGCAAACGTGATGTACCAGAGGATCAGTTTATCTTTTTGAGGTTTAACCGCATCAGAGATAATGATCTTTTGTATACGGACTGGGGATGGAACTTTGATCCAATAGGACTTCGCTATGGACTTCGGCAGCTTATGGACAGATATGGAAAGATTCCGGTTGTTATTACGGAATGCGGCTGGTCTGAAAAGGAAGAGATAGAAGATGGTCAGGTTCATGATCCAGTAAGAGTTGATTATTTAAAGGGGCATATTGAACAGATGAATCTGGCTATGAAGGATGGCGTAAATGTTATCTCCTTCAACCCATGGTCCTTTGTTGATCTGCTTAGCGTAGGAGAGGGTATGGAAAAACGCTATGGACTGGTTTATGTTGACAGAACAGATTTTGAAACCAGAACCTTAAAGCGATATAAGAAAGACAGCTTTTACTTTTATCAGGAATTAATCCATGATAATAAACACTAATTTTTTGAGAGGAGACATAAGCAGAGATGTATCAAAAATTTCAGAACACAATCAACAAATATGTCCTTCCGGTTGCAACAAAATTTGGCTCCAATACGATAATTCAAGCGATATCCGGTGGACTTATGTATACACTGCCGCTTACCTTGAGTGCTTCTTTATTTTCTATTTTAGCAAATTTTCCGATTCCGGCAGTGAATGAATGGATTTCAGATGTTGGATTAAATGCACATTTTAATGCAGTTATGGGAGGAACACTGAATGCAATTGCTTTGTTAATTGCGGTTTCCGTTGCGTATACTTATGCAAAGCTTTTAAAAGCACCTAATGTCAATCCAATTATGGCTGCGTTTGTTTCCATTGCATCTTTTATTATTATGATGCCTCAGACAGTAGGAGAAAACGGCGATATCGCTGCATTATCTTATGATTATCTAGGCAGTTCAGGAATGTTTGTAGCGATTTTTTTAGGACTGATTGTTACAAGAATTTATGTTGCTTTATCGAAAAATAAGAAACTTATTATTCGTATGCCAGAAGGTGTACCACCAATGGTAGCAGAATCATTTCAGCCATTAGTAATCGTACTGATTATTTTAAGTGGTGTGATTGCAGTTCGAATTGGATTGAGCTTTACGCCTCTGGAAAATATTTTTGGATTGATTCAGATGGTAATCGGTGAACCATTGATGAAGCTTGGAAGCTCTGCACCCGCATTTATTTTGATTACGGTGATTGCAAATTGTTTGTTCTTCTTTGGTATTCATCCGAATGCAATTAATAGTGCCTTGGTTCCGTTGCTGATGTCTATGACTCTGGCAAATATTGAAGCATTTCAGAATCATTCAACGATGCCATATAAAGATATCATGATTTTAAACAGCTTTTTAAATAATGATGCAGTTGGAAGTACCCTCGGACTGCTGGCTGCTATTTTGATTTTCTGTAAGAGTAATCGATATCGTTCATTTGCTAAAGTAGCGATTCTTCCGAACTTTTTTAATATTAATGAGCCAGTTATCTTTGGTATGCCAATTATGCTAAACCCAGTATTATTTATTCCGTTTTTACTTAGTACGGTTATTACGGCAACAATTGGTTACCTCGGATCTGTTATGAATTTTATTTCTTACTATAATCCGGTAATGGCAATTGGTCTGCCGTGGACAACACCTAAAATGATTTCTAGTATTTTCACTATGGGATGGCAAGGGTTTGTACTTCGTATTGTATGTTTTGTTATTATGATTTTTGTCTATATGCCATTTATTAAAGTATTGGATAATAAAGAAATAGAAATAGAAAAGGAAAAGGAGGCTGTGACAAATGTTGAGTAAAGATTTTCTCTGGGGAGCATCCACTAGTGCCTATCAAGTAGAAGGTGGATGGAATGAGGATGGAAAGGAACCATCTGTACAGGATGTTCGTACCGTACCAGAAAACACATCAGATTTTAAAGTTGCTGCGGATCATTATCATCACTGGAAGGAAGATGTGAAGCTGTTTCATGAGCTTGGATTAAAGGCATATCGCTTTTCTATTTCATGGAGCAGAATTATGCCTAATGGAGTCGTAAATCCGAAAGGAGTGGAATTTTACACCTCTTTGATTGATGAACTGCTTTCTTATAATATTGAACCAGTAGTGACTGTATTCCATTTTGATCTTCCGGCATCTTTAAATGAGCAGGGCGGCTGGGGAAACCGAAAAACAATTGATGCGTTTGCTGATTATTGCGAATTTCTTTTTGACACGTTTGGAGATAAGGTGAAATACTGGCAGACCATCAATGAGCAAAATATGCTCACTCTTGCTGGAAAGGTGATTTATGGAAATCGGAAAACGTGGAAAGATATTTTTCAGGAAAATCACTATATGCTAGTAGCACAAGCAAAAGTAATGGGAATCTACCATGCAGGGTGCTATCCGGGAAAAATCGGTCCAGCGCCGAATATCTGTGCTGTTTATCCAGCTACTTCTTGTGCAGAGGATCAGCTTGCAGCAGAGTATATGAGTGCTTTTCGCAACTGGCTGTATCTGGATGCAGCTGTTTATGGAACTTATAATCTGCAGGCAATGGAGATTTTGCGTGCACTGGATGCGGAGCCTGAGATTACAGAAGAAGATAAAAAGATTATGCAAGAAAATACCTGTGATTATATTGCATTCAATTATTATAATACCGCCTGTGCAAAGGCTTCTAAGGAAGGCAGTGCTGTGGAAGAGGGAGATCAGCAGAGCGGCTTTGGCATTCCGGGATTTTTTGCAAGTGCTGCAAATCATTCTCTTCCGAAAACAGAGTTTGGCTGGTCTATAGATCCAACGGGATTAAGAGTAACTGCTCACCAGATTTATTCCAGATATAGAAAGCCATTACTGATTACAGAAAACGGTTTAGGCGGTAGAGATGTACTGGAGGAGGACGGAACAGTTCATGATAATTATAGGATTGATTATTTGAAACAGCATGTGGAAGAATTAAAAAAGACCATTGCGGATGGTGTGCCGTTTATTGGTTACTGTCCATGGAGTGCAATTGATCTGATCAGTACTCATGAAGGGATACGAAAACGTTATGGTTTCATTTATGTAAATCGTTCGGATTTTGATTTAAAGGATATGAAACGGTATAAAAAAGATAGTTTTTACTGGTATCAGAAGGTAATTCGTTCCAATGGGGAGGAGGTTTAAAGGAAACCATGAATATCTTGGCAATTGATGTTGGAGGTACATACATAAAATATGGAATTTATGATATGAATTCTCAGACCCTTGGTACAACAGATAAGAGAGAAACTCCGATGAGTGGTTTAGAGGAGTTTCTTCAGGTCATCACAGAAATAAAAGAAGTAGCTGGTGATGTGAACGGAGTAGCGATGAGTATGCCGGGAACCATAGACAGCAATAGTGGATTTGTATATCAGGGCGGAACTCTGCAGTATAACAATCGACAGAATCTCGCAGAACAGCTAAGAAAAAAATTCGGTTATCCGGTTACAATCGAAAATGATGCCAGATGTGCAGCACTGGCAGAGTTATGGAAGGGAAGTCTGAAAGGTATTCAGAACGCACTGGTATTGGTAATCGGCACTGGCATTGGTGGTGCAATTATTCAAAATGGTCAGATCTATAAGGGAAGCCATTTGTACGCAGGTGAATTTTCCGCTATTTTTACAAAAGATATAAGCAAATATGGAGAGGATGCTGTATTTGGAAGACAGGTCAGTATTCCATATTTTGTTGAGAGATGTAGTAAAAAACTGGGAAAAAAGCTGGAAGGTCCAGAATTATTTGCAATGTTGGAAAAGGGCTGTCCTGACCTGCAGGAAGACTTTCATAAATATTTGAGTAACTTCGCACTACAATTATTTAATCTTCAGATTGCTTTTGATCCTGAAAAAATTGTGATTGGCGGGGGAATCAGTAAAAATAAGTTTTTTGTGAAAAATTTGGAACAGTATGTAGAGTCTTTTTATAAAAAAATTCCACTTCAGGTAGTACATTCATTAGGTGTGTGCAAATTTGGCAACAGTGCAAATCTTCTTGGTGCAGTTAGACATTATTTGGGATTAAATAATATGTTAGGCGAATAGTAGATAAGCGATATCTAGATAAATAATGTGGAGGATCAGAATGAAAAATTTTACTTATATAATCAAAGATGAATTAGGGATTCATGCAAGACCAGCAGGAATGTTGGTAAAAGAAGCAAAGAAGTATAAAAGCACAGTAACATTGTCTGTAAACGGGAAAACAGCAGAAGCTGTCAGATTAATGGCAGTCATGGGAATGGCTGTAAAATGTGGAAACGTCGTAGAAGTGGAAATTTGTGGAGCAGATGAAGATATAGCATTTGAGGGTATTAAACGTTTCTTTGAGGAAAATTTGTAGAATATTGTAAAGCCGGACTTGTATTTTTAAAGTTCGGCTTTTATGCTGATATAAAAACGATGAGCAGAAATCAATACAAAAATTATACGGAAAGACTGTATATAAAGAAATTATTATGGGGTTGGTGGTTGTTTTAAAGAAAAAAGAACAGGTTACAAAATCACTAATTGTTTCATTCTTTTAATGCAGATAAAACTTTGGTTATATCTGCATTAATACAAATTGACTGTTTTTCTATTTGCGTTGGACACACTGCCTCTCCATAATTGATACATACATAAACTGCTTTTGGATTCTGTGCTGTTGCTCTCCAAAAAGGGTATTTTATAATTATCGGTGTATTTGTGCCAACTCCTAATTCAAGATACAATATATGTACATTTTCATGTCTGCGTACAAAGTCGTTGTACCTTTCATTCGCCTGATACCACCCATTATCCTGCACAAAAGTATTATCACATCTCAAATTCATACTCATAGGTTTGCCACAGACAGGACAATGCGGAATTAACTCTGTTGGCACTTTCATGTCGTGTTGCGTTTTTATCATTTGTTTTACAGTTTCTTTATTGTCATAGGTTTTTTGGCAACATGGTTTACTGCATTGAAACAGCCCGTAATCCCCCTGAGTATAAAAAAGTCTTTTTTTATCAAAGCCTGCAAGCTGAAACTGATGATCCACGTTGGTAGTTAGGACAAAATAATCCTTTTCTTTTATCAAATCATATAAATTTTTGTATACCTCTGTACTATCCAGATGATAGCGGTTATACCAAATGTGCCTGCTCCACCATGCCCAATATTCCTCCATGCTGTCAAAAGGATAAAAACCACCTGAATACATATCCTGTATGCCATATTTATCTGCAAAATCGGAAAAATATCTCTGAAAACGTTCTCCCGAATAAGTCAACCCTGCAGATGTGGAAAGTCCTGCTCCTGCACCAATTAAAATTGCATCAGCATTTCTGATTTCATCTTTAAGCCTGTCGATTTTGTGTGAATAGTTTTCTGTAGATTTCATAGTCAATATCTTTGAAAACATTAAATACCACCTCTATTCTGCTTGTGTTTATTCTTTTAAACTCCCTGACCGTTTCCACTGCTATCTGTGCAGCCTTTTCATTAGGAAAATGAAATTCCCCTGTTGAAATACAGCAGAACGCAATACTCTTAATGCCATATTCTAAAGCTATTTCAAGACATGAACGGTAACAGTCTGAAAGTTGTTCACAGTCTACTTTTCTAACTTGTTTAGAAATAATCGGTCCAACTGTATGGATTACATAGCTACATGGCAGATTATATCCTTGCGTAATCATTGCCTTGCCTGTTGGTTCTTCATAATTTTTACCATATATTTTACGTTTTTCTTCCATAAAAGTATCACATTCATTTCTAAGTTGAATCCCCGCATAGGTATGAATTGCATTATCTATACACCCATGACATGGGCAAAAACATCCTAACATCTGGCTGTTGGCAGCATTAACAATCGCATCCACTTTTAATGTTGTAATATCCCCCTGCCATAAATAAATGTCTTGCTCTATCTGCCATAGTTTAGAAAGCTCTATTATTCCCTTGTTTTTTGTTTCTGACTGTAAATATTCATTTTGTATCTTTATAAATTCCTCTCCAGCTATTTTTGGCATACGAATATTAAATAAGGAACGCAGCAGTTTCTTCTGTTCATCTTCTTGAGATGGTATTTTTATTTGTGCATATCGTGGCTGTTCTTCCAACAGCTTGCTTATCAAAAATTTTCTTTTTTCTTTCTGTGTCATGCTATCCCTTCTTTATAATTGCCCCATATGGACATTTTGCAAAACAATTTCCACAGTGCAAACAGTTTTTTTGTTCTATAACTGCCCTCTTTTCTATAAATCTAATACAGTTTTGCGGGCAGACAGATTGGCATATACCACACCCTTTACACTGTTGTGTTACTTTATATCCCGTTTTTTCTATCTCTGCCATGCCAAATGCAAAACTTCCTCTCTCAATCGGCTTTTTAGATAAATCAAACCATTCCCCCATACCTTTGTATATCTGAAATACAGTTAGTGCATTTCTTGATTCCTCATTTGGGTATATCTCATACATATATGGATTTTCTTCAAATAATCTCTCCAGATAATCTGTGCCTATTTCACGAGCCTCTGCTCGGACGGATACTGCAATACTTGACATTGTGTTTTCGCCTTTCACTCCTGTAAACGCAAGTCTTCCATGCTCTTTTAGCCTGTTATAGAAATTTTTGCCCTTAGCTGTCAAAAAATATAAGCTGTCTGTGTCATAATCCATAATGTCTATGGCACAGGTAATAGGTTCTTTGTTCTTGTCTATAGTGGCGATTACAACAGTATGTATCTGTTCAACGATATATTTTAATGCCTGCATAATATCCCTTTCTGTCAGACAAGCGGAGATTCTAAAATTTCCACTTGTCTGTGTCTATATCTGTTTTATACCATCCTTGCAATTAAAATTTACCATTTTGGTTCTGCCATGTAGATTCTTCTGCGATTGTCTCTATAACGTCCCAATGCTCGGTAATTTTGCCATTTTCCACACGCCATAAATCATAATAACTTGTAGGTGTACCACCAAAAGTACCTTCACTTACTGCAAGTACAAAGTTACCCTGTGCTAATACATAATGTACCTTATCATAAATCATCTGGATATTTTGCTCTGCCATTGCTGCCAAAGCTGCTCCCAATCCTGATAACCCGTCTGCGATTGATGTATTATGTTGGATATAAACATCTCCCTCAAAATAATCGGGTGTCTTTGCTGAATTGTTTCCCTGCATTACATCATAAAGAAAATTTTTTACCAGCTCACGGTTTTCCTCCGTCTTGTCAAGATCTGTAATCTCCATTGTTCCATCAATCTGCGTATGTCCTGATGGATTTGGCTCTGCTATATCAGCAAGATTATCCCAATGCTCGGCAATCAGACCATCCTTGTCAAAACGGAAAACATCAAATGCAACTTGTTCGCCTGCACCTGCAAAATTGTAAACTGTCTGAAGGAATACCTTGTCACCATCTTCAAATGCCCTTATATTATTTACCGTAGTCTTTACAAGTGCAGATGCAAGATATGCAACAGAGCTTACAAAAGCCTCACGTCCTGTACCATATGCCAGATTGTGCTGGATATAATTCTCTGCCAAAAGGCTTGCTGCCTTCTTGGTATCTCCTGTTGCAAAAGTGCTAATTAATTCCAATGCTTTCTGTGTATTTGTCATAATAAAAGTCCTCCTTAAATTGTTTGTTTTTGTTGTAACTGTCTTTGTTACATTTAAGACTTTAACACAGTTTTGATGTAATGTCAATAGTTACAACGAAATTTTTTCAAAAAATTTTTGAGCCATATTCGAGAACGTGTATGGCTCAAAATAATTACCTCTGTTCTATTTTTTAATTGCAGATGAATTCTCCATTGCGATGAATCTTTTTGTGTCTTCTATGGCATCTTTGACTGTAATGTTTTTCATTTCGTGCTCCATTGCTGCCTGTATTCTTTCTAATCTTTCATCTAAAGCATTGTGTATATTTCTTCCAACAGGGCAGAGAGTAGAAGGGTTATCATGGAAGTGAAAAAGCTGGTTATCTTCCACACATTCAACGGCTAAATAAATATCATAAAAAGATATTTTATCCAGTGGCTTGGCTATGGATGTTCCTCCGCTACCTCTTGCTACTGTAATCAATCCTGCTGTTTTTAGCTGTGTCAATAAGCGCCTGATCACTACTGGATTAACGTTTACACTTGATGCCAGAAAATCACTGGTTATTTTATAATCATTCTTAAAAGTATCAATACAGGCAAAAATATGTATTGCTATAGTAAATCGACTTGAAATCTGCATATCTATCAACTCCTTTTTGTGTATAATTATATTACACCTTTGTTGTAATGTCAATTATTACAACTTCTCTCATTTAACTGAATCATACAAATTTTCGTTAAAAAAATTGCAAATAAACTCCATGACAGGCAAAGAGTTTATTTTATCTGTTAAATAAGTAAAAAGCGATGCCAGAAGTTATCAAAATGGTAAAAAATGTCATACAAAACTTTAGGGGCATGAATAGTAACATGGTATCACCAAATTCACACTGAATTTCTTTTTTATGGTTGTCAAAATCAACATTTTGGTTTATCATATTAGATAATACCTCTTTCTGAGTATTTGTTTTTTTCATATTATTTCTATCAGAATGTGGTACTATTTTGTTGTCAATATATTCAATACTTAAAAATCCTTTATTTGTCAATTATTTTGAATATTTATTGATGTGGGAAGTATTTTATTATGACAGATATACAAAAAATTCACTAAAACTAGAATTCTCATAATTGAAAAACGTTCCTCTTCATAATAGAATAAAATCAATATAAGGATTGTAGGAGGAGGATGTTATGTTTTTAACAGACAGAAAATTAGAGAAACGCATCGCTGAATTAGAACAATATAGATATAGAGATATTATTCCGCTTAAAAGCTTTGCGGCAGCAGAAGAGACTCAAGGGGTGGTTTCACCAAAACTTCCAACGGACTTTAGTGGAGAAGAATGGTATTCTTTAAAAACCGAAGATACATGGAAAGGGCGTGACCGTTTCCTCTGGCTTCATAAGGAAATGATGATACCAGTAGAGTGGAAAGGAAAAAGGGTGGTCGGAATCTTTGATTTTGGCAATACCGGCGGTGGGAATAATTCTGGGTTTGAATCCATGGCTTATTTGAACGGACAGATGTATCAAGGCGTGGATGTGAACCATAAAGAGTTGTTCTTTGATGAAGCACTCTGTGGAACGACAGTAGATGTAACCTTTCGTCTGTGGTCAGGATTAGAAGGCGGAGGTGTCCCTAAAGATCAGGAACATAAAATTGCACGGGCGGATCTGGCATGGCTGGATGAGAAGGTAGACGATTTGTATTATATGGCGTCTATGGTATGGCAGACGTTAGAAGAGTTGGATAACTCTAATCCGATACAGCATGAGCTTAGAAAGGCACTTGATGGTGCGTTTCATCAAATCGACTGGGCTTATCCGGGAAGTGAGGAATTCTATGAGTCTGTGTACAAGGCGGATGAGATGTTAAATACAAACATTGATTCTATGGATAAGAATTCCATGATTAATGTTTACTGCGTGGGACACACTCACATTGATGTGGCATGGCTTTGGAGGTTAAAGCATACAAGAGAGAAATCTTCACGTTCTTTTTCTACCGTATTTCGTATGATGGAAATGTATCCAGAATACATTTTCCTACAGACACAGCCACAGTTATATGAATACATGAAAGAGGAATTTCCGGATATTTTTGAAAATATCAAGAAAAGAGTGCAAGAAGGACGCTGGGAATCAGATGGCGGTATGTGGGTAGAAGCTGACTGCAATCTAACAAGCGGAGAATCTTTAACAAGGCAGATTCTTATTGGTAGTAAATTTATTAAGGATGAATTTGGGAAAGATGTAGAATTTCTCTGGCTTCCAGATGTATTTGGTTATTCATGGGCATTGCCACAGATTTTGAAAAAAGCAGGAATTGATACTTTTATGACCACAAAGATCAGTTGGAACCAGTATAACCGTATGCCACACGATACATTTAAATGGAAAGGAATTGACGGAAGCGAAGTACTGACTCATTTTATCACAACACCAGAGCCTTGGCGGGAGCGTGATTCATGGTTTTATACTTATAATGGCAATTTGTTGCCAAGAACGGTCAAAGGTGTATGGGATGCTTACCGCGACAAGCAAATGAATAAAGATTTGCTAATCTCTTTTGGATATGGAGACGGAGGCGGTGGTGTAAACCGTGATATGTTGGAGTGCAGGAGAAGACTTGACAAAATTCCGGGACTCCCAAATGTAAAAATGTCCACAGCAGGGGAATATTTCCGCAAGCTTCATGATACAGTTGAAAATACAGATCAGTATGTGCATACTTGGGATGGGGAACTGTATCTGGAGTATCATCGTGGCACTTACACGAGTCAGGCGTATAACAAGCTTATGAACCGCAGGATGGAATTGTTCTACCGTAGGGCAGAATGGTTGACAGTGATGGAAGCATTACTCTCTGAAAATCTTGCTGATGCCAGACAGGAAGCATTGACTAAAGGCTGGAAACATATCCTAACAAATCAGTTCCATGATATTATCCCAGGCTCATCTATCCATGAGGTTTATGAGGATTCTAGGAAAGATTATGCCTATATCGAGGGAATTGCACAGGAAGTAGAACAGAAAGCTTATCAAAATATATTAGAACAAAAAGAGAATGTCTACACTGTGTTTAATGCATCTGGGTGGACAACTGATCAGATGGTTGTGATACCAGAAAAGCGAGATGGAATCTTTAAAGATCAAGATGGTAATGAATTAACGGTTCAGAATGGACAAAACGGGACTTATGTGGAAGTAAAGGCAGTTCCAGCGATGGGAATGAAGCTGATTTCCTTTGAAGAAGGAGCAAAAGCTACTTTAGCGGCAGATGATAATATGGCATTTTCTGTACAGGAGCGTAAGATTGAGACACCATTCTATCAGATTTCTCTAAATGAGTATGGACAGATTACACGACTGTATGATAAGACATATATGCGTGAGGTGGTGCCAGAGGGAGAGCGTGCCAATGTACTTCAGGTATTTGAAGACAAACCGCTTGATTTTGAAGCGTGGGATATTGATATCTTTTATCAGGAAAAAATGCGAGAGGTTACAGATCTTACAGAGTTCGAGATTACAGAGATAGGTCCAGTCTGCATGAAAGTTCATATGGAGTGGAACTTAGCTGGAAAATCTCGAATCAGACAGGATATGATCTTATACAATAATAACAGGAGAATTGACTTTAGAACAGAGGTGGATTTCCACGAACAGCATCAGCTTTTGAAAGCAGCATTTCCGGTGGATATTCGTTCTACCTATGGAACTTATGACGTACAATATGGTAATGTACGTCGTCCAAACCACTGGAATACAAGCTGGGATCAGGCGAAGTTCGAGACTGTGGCTCATCGCTGGGCAGATTTGTCAGAACGCAATTATGGCGTGAGTATCTTAAATGACTGCAAGTATGGTCATGACATTAAGGATAATGTACTCAGAATCTCTCTGTTAAGGGCAGGAACACATCCAGACTATCTACAAGATCAGGGAGAACATATATTCACCTACGCACTGCTTCCTCATAAGGGAGACTTTGTGGAAGGAATGGTAGTTCAGGAAGCATTTGCACTAAATGAGCCAATACAGGTTGTGAAAGGTCAGAGTGTATTACCATATGATAGTTTCGTAGCTTTTGATAACAATCAGGTGGAACTGGATGCGGTTAAGAAGTCAGAAGATGGGAAATATATTGTTATTCGCTTCCATGAATTTGCAGGATCTAAGCAGAATGTGACATTGAAGCCGGGATTTGCATATCAGACATGGGCAGAATGCGATCTAAGAGAACGTCCAGTTGCAGAGTTCGTACAGGATGAGATTAGCATTAGCCTTCATGCGTATGAGATTAAGACGATATTGTTCAAGATTTAATGATACAAGTGTCCCAAAATCATGTTTACATGAAAAAACATGATTTTGGGACATACAAAACACTGAAAATAGCCATTTTTTGTAAAAAATAAGCAAATTAAAGAAAGGAGCAGATGATATGGGAGAATTATTTAATATAGAGAAGGTAATGGGGTTCTGCGAGAAGGTTTGCTATTTTTTCATGGTGAATCTGTTGTTTATTATTTCCAATATTCCAGTATTAATGTTTCTTCTGTTTGTTGGAGCAGGACAGATCCGGAAATGTCTTCCCCTGTTCCTTCTATGTATGCTACCAATGGCACTGGCACTTTCAGCCGTAATGTATGCGATGAATCGATTAATTCAGGGAATAGAGGGGAGTGCATGGCGAGACTATAAGAAGGGGTATTGTTCGGACTTTTGGCAGAAGGTAAGACTTGGTATGGGGCAGTTATTGATTATTCTGATGTGTTGGACAAACATAGAATTTTTTTCGATGCAGATAAGAATATTTCCACTTGTTATATTATTTATTATATTATTTGCAGTAGCAGTTCTTGTTACACCAAATCTATATATGCTTATCAGCCGTTATGAGATGAGTAATCTACAAATTGCTCGAACTGCAGTGACTCTTCTGATTGCGAAACCCGTGTTTACCCTTGGAAATATTGTGACATTGGGTATTATTCTTGCAGCATTTGAGATATCGGCAGGAACAACGGTGTTGTTTATGGGAAGTGTGTATGGATTCCTGATTATGTTTATGAATCAGAGTGTTATGCGGCAGCTTGAAGAAAGATAGTTATTATGCTTGAAGCTTGCAGAAGACACAATATTCTTGTAAGAATCAATAAAGGGTGTTGTAGATGGAAATTAAGGGTTCAAAACAATTATATAATAAACTGTTCTACATTTATACAGTCATTTTGTTATGCGTCATATCTGCACTGGTTATTTATTTCTTCAACAGCACCAAAAACCGTTTTCTGGAACAGAGCTTAAGCTTAACGGAGATGATGAGTGAGGCAGCGGCTACTTATCTTGAAAATTCTTCGGATATTGCTGAATATATCCATGAAGATCTCTACAAGTCGAATACGGAACTTAATGATGCTCTTCACTATATGACAGATGATCCTGCTGTATATCAAAAATACCGACTGAATATTTATAGTGAAAATAAGCTCAGTAAATATAAAGGGATTGAAACATTCTTTCTAGATGCATTTCATGCATATAGTAGTCTGAATCATATTACACTTTATAGTTATGAGCGTGATGAACTGACAGAGTATACAAGAGATGGGAAGAGTTACAGAAGAGCTGGTGATTACAAATTTAAGAAACAGATTGAGGATATGAATCTGGTAAAAGCGGATGATTTTGCCTATCTAAAGGAGGTTAGAGATCCAGCAACAATGCAGGTGAAGGGATGTATGGTTCTCGGATTTAGCAATAAGAGGTTTGAGTCAATCTGGCAATATTATTCATGTGCAGAATTGATTGTATATAATGATAGTGGAACGGCAGTATATATCTCTTCGAAAGATTATGAGATTGCTAATATTATGAGAGCAAATAATAAGGAAGCTTTAGAGAATATGCTGAAGTCTTATGTAGAGCAGATTCAAAAGGGGCAGTATCATGTGATAGGATATCTTGAGAAAGACCGGGCGGCAGCAGTGCCCCGGTCTATTGTCGTAATGCTTCTGGCATTCGGAATCGCAGTGATGGTTTTAGGAGAATTATTTGTAAAGTATCATCTGCAACAGCTTGCCAGAAGACTAAATCGGATTCTTGATGGGATGACAAAAGTAATGGAAGGTAATTTGGATGTACGGATTCCAATGGATAAAAATGGTGATGAACTGGATGTAATTGCTGGATATTTTAATGAGATGTGTATGAATCTGGATGGGCATATTAAGAAGCGGTATCTGGCAGAAATAGAACAGAAAAATGCCGAGATGGAAGCCTTGCAGAGTCAAATCAATCCGCATTTTTTATATAATACGCTAGAGGCGATTCGCATGAAAGCCATCTGCAATGGAGACCGAGAGGTTGGTAAAATGCTTTATAATCTGGCTGTTACATTCCGAGCACAGATTAAAGAGGCGGATATCATTACACTAGCACAGGAACTGCACTACAGTAAGAAATACATGGAGCTTTTTGAGTTTCGGTATCCAAATCAGTTTAAGTTTATTGTGGAATGTCAAGAAGAATATCTCCAGCTTCCAATTATTAAATTTGTGCTGCAGCCTGTGATTGAGAACTATTTTATTCATGGTATCAGGATGAAGGAACAGAATAATTACGTGAAGATTGCTGTCGAGGTAGAAAGAAAGTGTAAATACGAAGAAGAATGTATATTAGGTTTAGGTATATTAGATACAGTTCCAGTACTTAGGATTATAGTAGAAGATAATGGAAAAGGAATGACAGCAGAGGAGATTGCTGCTAAAAATAGGGAGCTTGAGAATGATACTATGGAGAAGCGGTCCTCAATTGGAATTGCTAATGTTAACCGGCGACTTAGAGCTGTCTATGGCAGAGAATATGGAATTCGTATAGAAGAGAGAATTGGGGGAGGTCTTCGGGTTATCTTGAGGTTTAAAATAGATGAAACGCTTCTGAATGTTCAGGAGGAATGCAGATGATGAAGAAAGTAATGATAGTTGAAGATGAAGAATTGATTTTGCAGGGGATTCGGAATATCGTAGATTGGGAAGCATTAGGGCTTGACGTGGTGCATATGGCTCATGATGGTGTTGAGGCACTTGAGATGTGGGAGAAAGAGCCTGTGCAGATTGTAGTGACGGATATCAGTATGCCAGAAATGGATGGGCTAACTCTTATTCGCAAAATTCGAGAGAAAGAAGAGCAGGTGCGGTTTATTATTTTGACTGGATATGATGAGTTTGATTATGCCAGAGAGGCGGTCAGTCTGGATGTCGAAAATTACATTTTGAAACCCATTAATGAAGACGAATTACAACATCAGCTTCAGAAGACAGTACAGAAGCTTGAGGAGATGGATAGAGAAAAGGTCCGTTACATTGATGAAAAGACTCAATGGATACATTTTTTAAACGGAAAATCACAACCAGAAAAGAAAGAAGCACAGGAATTTGCGGAAATACTGGGAGTGGCAGCAGAGGGTGGCAGCTATCATGTAGCTGTTTTGAGATGGAATATGGATGGTCTGAAAAAAGAAAAAATTGTAGATGTAATTGTGGATTTGAAAAAAGAAAATAAGCTTAAACTTGTACATCTTCCACCAGACAATCTGTTGATGGTACTAAGAGATGATGACATGGATGAAGAGCAGGTACAGGAATATTTTTTAGATCTTCAGAATCAGGTGGAGAGCAGATATAATCTAATGACATTTATATGTATAGGGGCATCTATTCAAAGTATTGAACAGCTTCCAGAGACATACAGATCAGCAAAAAAGCTTCAAAAGTATCTAATTATAGAAGGCTATGGAAACTGTATCAGTCAAAGACAGATTCAGAACAGAAATACAGAAGCGGTCAGTATGGACGAAACTCAGCTTAGAAAGTTTATCTTAAAAAAAGAAAGAGAAGCAGCGATTGACTACATAGAAGATTTGTTCATTAACAATATACAAAAGGATGCCGACATAAACTCTTTGTATCAGATTGCAGTAAAGATGGCAATGTTACTTCAAGATGTAAAGAAAGAGTATAAACTTACATCCAGCAGGTTTCATGATCTTGCAGAAATTATGGAGACGATTTTTCGTGTTGATGATATTCATGGAATTAAGACTGCATTTAGTTCAGAAATTGTGGAGATTATTGAATGTATGCATGAGGAGGATTCACAATACACTCCTGTAGTGCGTCAGATTATCTCAGAAGTTCAACAGAATTACAAAGAAGATATGAATCTTAAGACACTGGCGTATAAATACCATATGAATGCGTCTTATCTTGGACAGCTTTTTCAGAAGGAGGTGGGCTGCTCCTTTGCACAATATTTAAGTAATACGAAGAACGGAGCTGCGAAGGAGCTAATTCTGAATACAAATATGAAGATTAATGATATCGCAAGGCAGGTTGGATATCCAGATACTAGTTATTTTTATCGGAAATTTAAACAGTGTTATGGAGTGTCCCCAGCTTCATTGCGAGAGATGAAGAAATATTAGACTAGATAAAATCGTGAAATAATAGATAAATTATTTCACGGTTTTTTTGTACATAAAAAACAGAAAAATCTTCTAGAATTTGTTTAATAAAACTAAAAGTTTTCCACTTTCAATACAAACTGCACAATGATATAGTTAATATAGATAAAAAAATACTGCAGTTTAACTAACCGGTAAGTTGACAGACAGTACGAACATCTAATCTTCCAGTCGTAAATGCAGCTGCAACTGGAATGAGAAGGTGTTCGGGAAAAGGAGGAGATTAAGAGTTGACAGCAAATACAAAACAAGCTAAGGAACCAAAAGGGAACTTCCTTAATAAGCTTAAGGCGAATAAAGAGTTGCTTATCTTAAGTATGCCAGGAGCAATCTGGTTTCTGTTTTTTGCCTACCTTCCGTTATTTGGTATTCTGGTAGCATTCAAAAAATTCAGGTTATCTGGAGACGGATTCTTCTATAACTTATTCACAAGCGAAACTGTATGGTTTGATAACTTCAAATTTCTGTTCAGCAGTGGTGACGCATGGATTATTGTAAGAAATACAATACTTTATAATCTTACATTTATTATTCTTGGCGTGGCAGTTCCAGTGGTGCTTGCCTTGCTTTTAAATGAGCTTAAGAACAAGGGAATGATGAAAATTTATCAGAGTTCCATGTTCCTGCCTTATTTCCTGTCATGGGTAGTTGTAAGCTATTGTGTATTCGCATTTCTGAATCCTGAGAAAGGTTACTTCAATGCAATTATCCAGCAGTTTGGCGGTGAGCCAGTTTCTTGGTATACAGAGACAAAGTTTTGGCCATTTATCATTATCTTCATGAGTCAGTGGAAAGGAATGGGATATAATACTGTAGTCTATCTGGCTTCAATTTGTGGAATAGATCAAACCTATTATGAGGCAGCAGCTCTGGATGGAGCGACCAAATGGCAGCAGATTAAATACATCACATTACCACTTTTAAAGCCAGTAATCACAATTCTTCTAATTATGTCTATTGGAGGAATCTTTAAGGCTGACTTCGGACTGTTCTACCAGTTGCCAAAGAATTCTGGCCCGCTGTATCCAGTGACAAACGTACTTGATACATACATTTTCCGAGCACTGAAGACTAGTGGTGAGATTGGAATGAGTTCTGCAGCAGCATTATTCCAGTCAACAGTCGGATTCGTATTGATTATGATTGCTAATAAAATCGTGTCAAAGATTGATAATGAAAATGCATTATTCTAGAAGAAAGGCTAATTTATTATAGATTTATTATAGATAAGGAGGGAAAAATGTGGCAAAGAAAGATATGAAAGAATCAGAGGGGTGCAAATATAATCAGATTAAGACATCGACAAATATTTTGTTTAATGTGATTCTGGCAATATTGTCGCTAATCTGTGTTATTCCGTTTATCTTCGTTATCATCATTTCATTTACGGATGAAACGTCGCTGGCAATGAACGGATACCGTTTTATTCCTGAGAAGTTAAGCTTCTATGCTTATGAATATATTATAAGTGCAGGAGAAAATATTTTAAGAAGTTATGGGGTAACAATCTTTATCACCATAGTAGGAACTATTATAGGATTATTATTGACGGGTACCTATGCATATGCGTTATCTAGGAAAACTTATGCATTCCGCAAATTTTTTACGACAGTGATAACCATTCCAATGCTGTTTAGCGGAGGTATGATTGCAAACTACTTGATTGTAACAAAAGTGATGATGTTAAAGGATTCTCTGTGGGCATTGATTTTGCCATTATGTTTGAATTCATTTAATATTATTGTGCTACGAACATTTTTCAAGACGAGTATTCCAGATGCGGTTGTGGAATCGGCAAAAATCGACGGAGCATCAGAGTGGAGACTGTTCTTCCAGATTGTCATTCCTATGGCACTTCCGGGACTTGCGACTATTGGTCTGTTCTTGACACTGGGCTATTGGAACGATTGGTTTAATGCCATGATGTATATGGATAACAAGAATCTGATCCCTCTTCAATATTTGCTGATTCAGATTGAAAGTTCTATTGACTGGTTGGCAAATAACAAAGCAGCTATGGGAGTTGATGGAATTACAACGGCAGCGAATATGCCGAAAGAGACAATTAAAATGGCAATTGTAGTAATTTCTACGTTACCAATTATTTTTGCCTATCCATTTTTCCAGAGATATTTTGTAAACGGATTGACGGTGGGAGCAGTAAAAGAATAAAATTAAGTAGGAGGAATAATGATGAAAAAATTTAAAATGGTAAAAAGATGTGCGGCAGCAGCACTTGCCGTAACGATGACTACAGGTCTTTTGGCAGGATGTGGCAATAAGCCATCAGAGACGAATGCTAACGGAGACGAGATTGTGGAACTTACTTGGTGGCAGATTGGTGATGCACAAAAAGATCAGGATCGAGTAATTGAGAAAGTAAATGAATATATAGGCGAGAAGATTGGTGTAAAAATTAAGGTTAATACAGCAGGCTGGGGTGATTATGACCAGAAGATGCAGGTAGTGATTAATACAGGAGATGACTGGGATCTATGTTTCACCTGTTCTTGGGCTAATAATTATTTACAGAACGCGAATAAAGGAGCATTTCTCCAGATTGATGACTATATAAAAGATACAGAAATGTACAAGAGCATTGATGAGCGTTTCTGGGAGGCTGCCAAAGTACAGGGCAAGACATATGGCGTTCCAAGTGAGAAAGAAATCGGAAGTATGCCAATGTGGGTATTTACTAAAGAATATGTTGATAAATATGATATCCCTGTAGATGAGATTCACAGTCTTGAGGATTTGGAACCATGGCTTAAGCTTATAAAAGAAAAGGAGCCAGATGTAGTTCCAATGTATCTCACAAGCAGCTATTCAGCACCAATTTATATGGATTTAATCCAGAACCCAGTAGGAATCGAATATGGTGATGATACACTTACAGTTAAAAATGTATTTGAAACCGAGAAAATGAAATCTACACTTGCTACTATGAGGAAATATTATCAAGCAGGTTATATCAATAAAGATGCAGCTACAGCTTCTGATGACAAGTCTGTGAAGCGTTTTGTAACAAAGGGTGACGGACAGCCTTATGCCGAACTGGTATGGGGAAAGGACTTAGGATATGAGGTAGTAGCTACTCCAATTATGGATACTTATGTGACCAATCTCTCCGCTCGAGGAGCCCTTACAGCTATCAATGCACAGACAAAGCATCCTGAGAAAGCAGTAGCATTTTTGAACTTGATTAATACAGATGAGTATCTAAGGAATCTGTTAAACTATGGTATAGAAGGTGAACATTGGGATAAGGTGGACGTTCCGGCTGATGAAGCAACAAAAGCCGAAGGAAAACCATACGTGTATGAGAACAAAATCAAACTAAACGAAGGAACAAGGAAGAATTATTCTGTATCCTATTGGGTACAAGGTGGTTTGTTTAACACTTATGTATTGGAGAATGAACCAGTTGACAAGTGGGCAACTTTTAAGGAATTTAATGATTCATCCATAGAAGCTCCATCTTTTGGATTCGATTTTGACTTAGAACCAGTTAGCACGGAAGTTGCTGGATTTGGCAATGTACTGGATGAGTTTGGAAAATCTCTATACACAGGAAGTGTAGATCCTGAGGAATATTTGCCAAAGCTTCAGGAAAAATTAAAAGCGACAGGCATTGATAAAGTTATAGAAGAAATGCAGAAACAGATTGACGAGTGGAAAACGTCAAAGTAAAATAAAAAGGAGGGGCTGCCCTTGGCGTGTGAGGAAAAGGGCAGCCTTTTCTTTAATTAAACAAAAAAGCGAGAGGAGATAATTGGTGAGTAGTAAGAAAACATTGCTAAGTAAGGTTGGCAGTATGCAGCAGCTTATGTATGTCCGTCCAGTCACCTATGAAGAGGGAAGAGCAAAAGGGATGCGGGCATATGAAGTGAAGAATGGTCCGCTTAAATTTGGAGTGATGGCAGATAAATGTTTAGATCTTACAGATGTTTCTTTTGGTGGGCATAATATCAATTTCCTTGCAAAACCGGGGTTAATGGGGCGAAACCATTATGATACCAACGGGGCGGAAGCACAGCGCAGTATTATGGGAGGGATGCTGTTTACTTGCGGACTTGAGAATATCTGTGCACCTTGTCGAATCAATGGCAAAGATTATCCCATGCATGGGCGTATTCGCACAACACCGGCGGAGCATATAGGTGCTAGAGCCTATTGGGAAGGAGAAGAATATATCGCCGAAATATCAGGAACGATGCGAGAGGCGGAACTTTTTGGAGAGAATCTTGTGCTTCAAAGAAAGATTACGACCAAGTATGGCGAGAACAAGATATGCATTGAGGATGAAATTACAAATGAAAGTTTTCGTACAGAACCAATGATGCTGTTGTATCATATAAATATAGGATATCCGCTTTTGTGTGAAGATTCTGAAATTATTATTTCAACACGAAAAGCAATCCCACGGGATGAAACGGCAGCACCTTATGTTGATAACTGGAACCAGATGGAACCACCGAAAGACAATGAGCCAGAATATGTATTTCTTCATGATATGGTAGCGGATCAGGAGGGTAATACATTTGCTGCAATTATAAATAAAGAACTTGGAATTGGTCTGAAAATAGAATATAATTTGAGAGAATTGCCATATTTTATGCAGTGGAAATCTATTGCGTCAGGAGATTATGTAGTAGGGTTAGAACCAGCTAATTCCAGTGTTTATGGAAAGCAATATCATATAGAAAAGCACAGCCTGCATCAGATAGAACCATTCGCTGTTGAGAGAAAAAGGCTCGTGCTGTCATTCCTTACAGGAAGTGAACTTGATGAAGTGAAGAATAGAAGAGAGGAGATTTTAAAGGATGAAACGTTCAAAGATTAATAAAGAGATTAAACATATGGAGGAAATGATTAAAGCTCATGGATTTGAAATACCACCATTTTGCAAATGGTCAGCGAAAGACTGGGAAAACAAGGGTGCTGAGTATGATGAAATCCGTGATAATATGCTTGGCTGGGATATAACGGACTATGGTCTTGGTAAATTCGACGAAGTAGGCTTCTCACTGATTACAATTCGCAATGGTAATTTGAAGATTGATAAATATACGAAGACCTATGCAGAGAAGCTTCTTTTAGTGAAAGAAGGACAGATGGCACCAATGCATTTTCACTGGAATAAAATGGAGGATATTATCAACAGAGGTGGTGGTAATGTACTAATCACAGTCTATAATTCCACAAAAGACGGCGAATTTGCAGATACAGATGTAACCGTAAACTGTGATGGACGTGAATATACTGTTCCTGCAGGTACAAAGGTTAAACTTACGCCTGGCGAGAGTATTACAATCTATCCTTATATGTATCATGATTTTCATGTGGAAGAAGGAAGCGGAGATGTACTGCTTGGAGAAGTGTCAATGTGTAATGATGATGAGCATGATAATCGTTTCTATGAACCGATTGGACGGTTCCCTGAGATTGAGGAAGATGAAGAACCATACCGTCTGCTGTGTAATGAATATCCAAAAACAGATAGGTAAGAGAGTATCAAACTATTGCAATATCTGGTGAAGGATTAGGAGGATATATGGTACAACAAATATTGAATACAAACTGGAGAATGCACAGGCTGGGAGAATCTTACCAGCCTGCAGTCGTTCCGGGAACGGTTTATACGGATCTTTTGCGTAATGGAAATATGGAGGATCCGTTTTGGAAAGACAATGAGATTCATGCACTTCCTCTGATGGAAGACGATTATGAATATGAAGTATGTTTTGATGCTATGGAAAAGATATTGGCTCAGGACAGGATTTTACTTCATTTTGATGGTTTAGATACTATAGCAGATATATACCTGAATCAAGAATATCTTGGCAATGCGTATAATATGCACAGAATTTGGGAATATGATGTGACAGAAACTATTAAGGAGAAAGAAAACATATTGCGAGTTGTGTTGCATTCTCCACTTAAATTTATTAGAGAAGAATTTGCTAAGTGCAGGACTCTGGGTTCAGAAGATGCTATGGATGGATTTGTTCATATACGCAAGGCACACTGTATGTTTGGATGGGACTGGGGTGCACATCTTCCTGATGCAGGGATTTTTCGTCCAGTTTCTTTGCTTGGAGTAAAGGTGACAAGACTGGACAGTGTCTATATCAGGCAGGAACATTCAAAAGGATGTGTTGCCTTGCATTTGGAAGTAGAAACAGAAGATTCTGCGGATACTTTCTACAAAGTAGAGATTACAGAGCCAGACGGAACGATTAGAAGTTATTTGGATTCACCAAAAGAAATAAAAATAGAGAATCCAAAACTTTGGTGGCCTAATGGTTATGGTGAGCAGCCACTGTATACAATAAAGGTGACACTATACGCTGATGGTGAACCTGTCGACGTATGGGAACGTCGGATTGGGCTTAGAACCATGACTATGAGGATTCAGAAGGACGAATGGGGAGAGAGCTTCGCACATGAAGTAAACGGCGTTGCTATATTTGCAATGGGTGCCGACTATATCCCAGAAGATCATTTGCTTGGCAGGGTGACACCAGAAACTACAAGGAAGCTTCTTAACCAATGCATTGCGGCGAATTATAATGCTATCCGCGTATGGGGTGGCGGCTATTACCCAGAAGACTGGTTTTATGATATCTGTGATGAACTTGGACTTGTTGTCTGGCAGGACTTTATGTTCGCATGTGCCGTGTACGAGCTGACACCAGAGTTCAAAGCCAATATTCGGCAGGAGTTTATAGATAATATTAAGCGTCTCCGTCATCACGCGTCACTTGGATTGTGGTGTGGTAATAATGAGATGGAGATGTTCGTGGATGAGGGAGAATGGGTAACGAAGAAGACAGAAGTACGGGATTACGTGATTATGTATGAACAGTTGATTCCAGAGGTACTCGCACAATATGACTCTCAGACGTTTTACTGGCCAGCCAGTCCATCGTCGGGGGGAGCCTTCGATGAACCCAACAGTCCAAACAGAGGAGATGTGCATTACTGGGACGTATGGCATAAGAACAAACCGTTTTCTGATTACAGAAAATATTTCTTCCGTTATGCGTCTGAATTTGGTTTTCAGGCATTTCCAAGCAGAAAGAGCATCGAGACATTTACGGATGATCCAAAAGATATGAATATTTTTTCTTATATTATGGAGAAACATCAGCGTAATAACGGGGCAAATGGGAAAATCATGAACTATATGCAGCAGACCTATCTTTATCCGACGGATTTTAATACTTTAATTTATGCATCACAGCTTTTACAGGCAGATGCGATTCGTTATGGAGTAGAGCATTGGCGAAGAAACAGGGGTCGTTGTATGGGTGCTATTGTATGGCAGTTAAATGATTGTTGGCCGGTGATTTCTTGGTCTTCTATAGATTACTGTGGAAGATGGAAAGCACTGCATTATGCAGAGAAACGTTTCTTTGCACCACTTATGATTTCTTGTCAGGAAGAGAGCATGATGACACAGAGAGCTGATATGAATCGGGAACATTTTGAATTTGAGAAATCTATTCAGTTAAATGTTGCAAACGAGACCCAGAAAGAGCAGATTGTGCAGGTATCATGGGCAGTCCGTAATGCGAAAGCACAAATATTGCAAGACGGTGGTACAAAAGAGTTAAAGGTTCCAGCACTTTCAAGTGTATGGCTTGACAAAGTTATGTTGCCAAATATCGATATCTTCTCGGAGTATGTAAGCTATGAAATGCGACAGAATGGCAAAGTGATATCTGATGGAACCGTCATTTTCTCATACCCTAAGTATTTCAAATACGAAGATCCAAAGTTATCTTTCCACGTGGAAAACGATGAAATTGTTGTGTCAGCAGATACGTATGCGAAGAGTGTAGAGATATTGAATGAAAAAGAGGATCTAATTCTATCAGATAATTATTTTGATTTGAACGGAGATGAGAAACGTGTAAAAGTTCTTGCGGGTGAAGTTGAAGGAATCAGGCTTAGATGCGTATATGATATTAAATAATGTGAATTTGATATAAAATCCTTTCTGGAATTGCATTTTTCTTAGACTTAAGTCATATTTTTTTGGGTAAATAAGAATATTTAGCAATTCCAGAAACTAAATTTGTCATAAAATTGCGACGACTTCTGTACCAAGAATCTTCTAACTGGTATATCATAAAAAATCTCTACAACCTAGTACAGCATTGATATTAATTCAAGTATAATAGAATTTTATCAGAATAATTACTAGACTGTGTATCATTTTTAGGATGGATGAAACAGATTTCATCAAATGTTTCAACTGCACCAGAACATATTGATATATCCATTTGAGGAAAGTAATGTAAATAAATACTGTAAAACAAATATTTTACAGAAGGGAAATATGAATTATGAAACTGGTAAAAACAATATTTAAAATTCTTAAAGTATGCTGTCTGGTCATTATTTTTTTGATCATTGCTCTATTAACAGCGTGTTCCATTTATAATTATATATGTAGCAAAAAACGTAAAGATGTGAAAGTGTCTTATGGGGAACGGGTGTCTATAAATGGACGTTACATGAATGTTGTAATAGAAGGAGATAAGGAGGAAACGATAGTATTGTTGCCGGGCTATGGGACAGCAGCACCAGCACTGGACTTTAAACGCTTGGCAGAGGAATTAAGTTCAGATTACCGTGTGATTCTTGTAGAACCATTTGGATATGGACTTAGTGATGTGACAGATGGAGACCGAACAATTGAAGCTATTACCGAAGAACTGCATATGTGCCTGCAGGAACTTGGTATTGAAACGTATATTCTTGCTGGTCATTCTATTGCAGGTATATACGGGCTGTACTATATTAATGAGTATAGGGACGAGGTGAAAGGATATGTTGGTCTGGATACAAGTGTACCTTATCAGATTCAGGAAGGAAATATTCCTACATGGGTCTATTCTGTACTAAAAGTGTCTGGCATTTACCAGACCGCAATGAACCTTATGCCCGAAGGGTTTTCACTTCCATGGCTTAGTCATGAAGAAAATCAGTGGCTCATGCAAATTACATGGAACAATTTTGCAAATCAAAATATTATCAGTGAAGGAAAACTTTTCAAAAAGAATTTAGAAAAAGTGCAATGGATGCGGTATCCAGACGAACTTCCTGTTGTTTTTTTTCTGGCATCACAGAGCGTTGACGCAGATGATTTTTGGATGCGAGAACATGAAAATATGATAGAAGGCGTGACTTATGGAGAGATTGTGGTTTTGGACGGATCTCATTATATTCATCATGAATATGAAACAGAAATTAGGCAGAAATTACAGGAATTTTGGGAAGCCAGCAAGGGATGATCTGACTGTGTACAAAACCGCCTCATAGGTAAAAACTTAAGCAAAAAATGTATAAAAATTTGATTGAATAATATTAACATGAATATGATATAAAAATAACAAAAACAGAGATTCCAAAGGTTCTCTGTTTTTTGAATATATAAAATTAAGTTAATAATATGGCGATATTTAGTTAATATCTTGTATGAAATAGTGATAATCGGTTACAAGGTCTTTCATTGTAATGCTTTTTAAACTATCACATAAATCATTTTGAATTTTTTGGTAAGAATAATTTAATACACTGTGAATATTTTTACCTATTGGGCAGAGTGGTGAAGGTAACGAATGAATGCCAAACAATTTTGAAAGAAAGTCTGGTTCTATCGTTTTGCATATACGGTAAATTGTTATTTCTTCTAATGAACAATTGAGCGTTGCACCACCTGTTCCAAATTTAACAGATATTATACCATTTTTTTTCAATGAACTTAAAATATTGCGGATTGTAACAGGATTACTTCCAGTAGATAATGATAAAAGTTCACTGGTTACTTTTTTCTTTTCTCCGTATTCATAAATAAAAATAAGACAATGAATAGCAACAGAACACTTTGTACTAATATGCATAGTTTGTCTCCTTTCTATAAAATATTATAACATAAATTCGTTTAGATGTAAATCTTGACACTACACCTTTCGTTTGCTATAATGGTGTAAATTTTAAAATTACAGGAGGTTTACATATGAATATTTTACAAATTCTTTTCAGTCCGACTGGAGGAACGAAGCAAGTGACAGATACCATAACAGAATCGTGGGGAATACCAGTAAGCGAGATTGATTTGACGAATGCAGAATTCGATTATACTTCTATTAGTATAGAGAAAGATGATATTGTAGTTCTTGCAGTTCCTTCTTATGGTGGACGTGTTCCGTCTCTTGCAACCCAAAGAATTTCAAAAATTTGTGGCAATCAGGCACAGTGTATTATCGTTTGTGTATATGGTAATCGGGCATATGAGGATACTTTGATGGAATTGAAGAATATTGCAGAAAAAAGCGGTTTCAAAGTAGTTGCTGCTGTTGCAGCTATTGCAGAACATTCCATTATGCACCAATACGCGGCAGGAAGACCTGATTCCAGAGATAAACAGGCATTACAAGGCTTTGCTAAAAAAATTTTAGAAAAAATAAACAGCGGTGTGGCAAAAACATCTGTATTACAAATTCCGGGAAACTATCCATATAAAAAGGCTAGTGGAGCAGGTTTAGTACCAAAAGCTGACGATAAATGTACAAATTGCGGACTTTGTTTTGAAAATTGTCCAGCACAGGCAATAAGTAAGGAAAACTTTAAAATTACAGACAGTAAAAAATGTATTTCTTGTATGCGTTGTGTTGTAAAATGTCCTCAATCAGCCCGTAAAGTAAATGGTGCTATGGTTTCAGTTGCTGCATTAGCAATGAAAAAGGTGTGTTCAACAAGAAAAGAGAATGAATTGTATATTTGAAATAAGGCTACCGCAATCCCACTGGCTTTAGACGGTGGGTTGAGGTAGCCAAAAGTGGTGGTTTGTGTTATACTTACGTCATGAGAACATGGAAATCTAAAAACAGACACAAGTATTTATTACAGTGCCATATAATTTTTGTATGCAAGTATAGATACATTCTATGCAAGCAGCCAAATATGTTCTGCTTGCGGATATCAGAATGCAGACACAAAAAATTTATCAGTAAGGGAATGGGTATGTCCAATTTGTGGAGCAAAACATGATAGAGATGTTAATGCTGCAAAGAATATTTTAGCAGAAGGATTACGACAAATAGCATAAGAAAAATAATAGATAGGGCAGGGACTGCCCAAATTAACGCCTGTGGAGATAGTAGGTTACGAGGTCTGCGAAGCAGGAAGCCCATTGGCTTTAGACAATGGGTAGTTCACGAATTTAACTTGCAATGGAGTTTAAAGAAAAGTATACTATTATCATTGTAACTGACAATATATAGAAGCCTGTGACAAGGAGAATTATTATGTGGATAATATTTGCATTTGGCTCAGCACTTTTTGCAGGAATTACGTCTATTTTAGCAAAACAAGGCATACAAAAAACAGATTCTACCATAGCAACAGCAATCAGGACAATTGTCGTCTTGATTTTCTCATGGCTTATGGTTTTGGTAGTAGGTTCAATATCTCAGATTTTATTAATTAGCATGAGGACAGTTGTATTTTTAATATTATCAGGGTTTGCTACTGGTGCATCATGGCTGTGTTATTTTAAGGCTCTGCAAATAGGCGATATTAACAAAGTTGTACCAATTGATAAGTCAAGTACTGTTTTGACAATATTGTTGTCGTTTATCTTTCTGCATGAAGAAATTAGCAGGTACAGTGTCGCAGGCATTATTCTTATTGCTGTTGGTACATTTTTGATGATTGAGAAAAATAATATGCACAATCTATCCAAAAAAGAGGGACAAGGTTGGTTTTTTTATGCAGCAGGTTCTGCTGTTTTCGCGAGCTTGACATCTATTCTTGGAAAAATTGGTATATCTAATGTGGAATCTAATTTAGGGACAGCAATCCGTACTAGCGTGGTACTTATTATGTCATGGGTTATGGTATTTGTAACTGGGAAACAAAGGGAATTAAGAGGAATCAGCAGAAGAGAGATACTGTTTATTTGTCTGTCAGGGCTTGCCACTGGCAGCTCATGGCTATGTTATTATAAGGCACTGCAGGATGGGCTTGCCAGTGTGGTTGTTCCTATTGATAAGCTGAGTATTCTTATCACGATAGCTTTTTCATATATTGTATTCCATGAAAAATTGTCAACAAGGTCTGCTGTTGGATTGATAAGCGTTGTAACAGGAACTTTTGTAATGTTAATTCCGCTTTTGATTGGCTGATTTTTCATTTTTGGTTAATACATAATAAAGCAACATAGTACAAACTGATGATACTGGGTTTGTTACCATTATATCTAACTGAATTCCTTTGATATTACAGAACATATGAATAGCCATTGAAACAATTAGTATTATTACTGTTACTGCCACTCTAGTTCTTTCAACTATTGCAATGTTAAGAGGTATTTCTTTAGCCACCTAAGGTAATATCCTGTATTTGATACCATTGCAAAGCATCTGTAAATTGTGTATCCTCATAATCAGGCCATAATTTCTTTATAATATAAAAATCGGCATAGACTGTCTGAATCGGTAAAAATCCAGATAAACGGCACATACCGCCCCACCGCAAGACTAGGTTGACTCTTGATATATTTCGAGATGCCCAATTGTTTTTCATATCCCATTCCCATCCATAATTTATAAGGAAATTTACGTTCATTGTATTTTTATCGCAGTCAGGCTGTAGTTCCATATTTGTATAAGGGAGCAGTTCCTTAGGAAAGCAAGCTGACTTAGTATTGCCAATAACACGTATTGTTACATTTTCCTGTTGTATCATTTTTATAGCATCAATACAGGCTTGTGAAAAAGCCTTTACCTGTTCCTTCGGACGTTTGCAGTTATCCACAGTAAAACCATAATAGGTTAGTTCTTTTATTCCATACTTTTGTGCTGTATGCAATAATTGAAGTCCTGGTTTTAATCCATAAGAATACCCATCCTCTTTCTTAAATCCATGTTCTTTTGCCCAACGCCTGTTACCATCTGGAATGATACCAATATGTTTTGGAATACGAAACATAATACCCTCCTAAAATAAACTTTGTTAAAAGTATGTACAAATATCCAATTATTATACACTATAAACAGCATTATCGGTTCAGAATTGACAGACAGAAGGAAAGGTATAGAACAAAAAGAGAACACGGATAAAGGCAAGTTCTTGATAAAATCTAATTTCAGTTAAAACTATACTACGCTTGAAAAAATGTTAAAATTATACTATAATTGTATATAATCATTCAGAACTACCTATTGTCTGAATTCATCGACATTTTAGACTTGTTAATTGATAGAAAGGAAATGTGTCATTATGAACAATTTAACATCAGAGGAGCAACAACGGCTCTGGAAACTAGACAAGTCTCCAATCCGCAAAATACTGCTTTGGGGCTTAGACAGTAAAAAAAATCCCTGTTTGCTTATTTTATACGGAAAACAGGAAGTTGAGCGTGAACTGCGTTCTCGCCCTCGTTCTTATTATGCAGACGCATATTTGTTAAAACCAACAATAACGTACACACATTATGCTGTATTTCATGGAATAAATGGACATTTACCTTCTATTCCAAATACATATTACAGCGAAGAAAAGAACCTGCTTTACCAAATAAAAGGCTATAGAACCGCAAACATATATTGGGACTATAATAGAAGTACAGGCTGGCATGAATGTATAAATATTGACGAAAAGTATATTATCAAAGAATTTTATGAAACAGAACAGACCATTGTTTTTGACTATTATAAGAAAAACAATTATATGGACTATGCAGCTTATTTAAAAACAAATCAAATTAGCTTTAAGGATTTTGAATTGATTGAACATCCTAGTGATTTATTTGGTTTTGAGGCAGATAGCCCTTATATAAAACTAATTGTAAATATGTTTTCTAAAGAAAGAATATATGCAAGGAAAAAATATCTTAAACAATTTATAAAAATGCAGCCTTCTGTAGAAGAATATGAACGTATTTTGAAAGTAGCAAGTGTAGAGCTTGCATGTGGCATTTTTCAAGAATTAACGATAGAAAAGAATCCTATTTTAGTTGACACTGCAAAACAAATTGATAAAAGTGATGTATTATGGGCAAATAAAGCATATCACAGTGGACTTAGACGCTTTATCAATCAATATATCAGTTTGTTTGACGATGAATTAATGTGTAAACAAAAAGAGTTTATATATAAAACACTGCCTGAAATGGATTTTCATATTAAACACTTAAAGTTAAATGGTGTAGAACTAAATGACAAAGAACTTAAAGAATATTTAAGCAGTCCAAATGTCTATCAAAGTATAAATATTTGGTATCTATTTGGCAACCAGAACCTATATGAAAAAAATACTTATATAGATGGTAAAAATGTGAATAATATTGCATTTAAAAACACCATACAGACAGCAACAGCATATGGTATGGCTGATGCTATCGGCAAAATAGCATATTATCTGGATGCTCCAAGAACTAGCTGCTACTTTAGAGGAAGTGGCAGAGCAAGTGCATATTATTATTATGTACGTTATCTCAGAAGAACGCTTGATGAATATAAAGCAACTGATGAGGTGAAATTTATAACGGCTGCCCGTGAAATGCTAATAAGCTACACAGACCTTGATAATTTAGATATTTATTATAATGATATCTCTTGTAATTTCTTTTTTAACAGATATTTTGGAGAGGTAATCACAAATAACGATGCAGCCAAGAATTCTATATGGCACAAATATCTGTCAGATGTTATTTTTATAGCCCAAAATGCAAAGGCTTTATCAGTGCATAAATTTTGTTATGCAATACTAAAAAAAGCTAATGAAAATCATAAATTTGATTCTTACGAAATTAAAGAGCTAATCGCACTTTCAAAAATACCTTATAAAAAAACAGCAAGTTTATTTGAAAAAATACTGTTACCAAAATTAAAAACACTGCAAAAGTTTGATGCAGACATTATGATTTCTTTAATGAATGTATCATCAGAAAAGTTGTGGAATGCTGCTAAAAAATACTTTAGAAGGACGAATGGAAAATTTCAACCAGAAAATATTGCTGAATTTCTCTTTTTAGATACAATAGAAACATGGTACAGTATATTAGAAGATAATATCAACCATTTTAACGTTGAGGAATACAGTGCTTTTCTAAAATCTGTAATTGAAAAAAGAGAGCATTTTTTAGAACCACAAATAGAACTTTCTGAGCAAATTACAGATTTGCTGTTAAAATCTGTTGACAAATTGGATGTTGCAACAACAGAGGAACAACAAGACCTGTTATGCTATTTTATATCTTTATTATTAAGCTTTAACAAGATTCCAGACTTTATTTTTGATATAACAGAGAGTATTATATTTTCTATGCCATATGATATATTAAAAAATACCCTGAAAAATATAGATTTAAAATATGGCAAACTTGCAGAAAAAGAGTATAACACCATATCCCTACTTAAATCTTGCAAAGAGGATATCCTTCCAAAAGATAGTTTAATCTTATCCATTTTGGAGACAGGTTCTAAAAGACTTGTAAAAACTCTTACAGAAATAATAAATAGAAAGCAGGCTATACTTGCCGAAAGAACAACCACACTTTTGTTGCTTTTTGAGTGTAATGTATATAATTTAAACAAGATAGCACAATCTGTATTTGAAGGTTTAGAGATTGAAAAAAGAGAAAAACTGCATCTGATTTTGCTTGATTCTCCTATAGAGAGGGCTTATCAGTACGGTCTTAAAAAGCTTGATGACTGGTATGGCAATAAAATTCCAACACAGTTTATTTCACGTATGATGGAACACCCATGTGTTGAAGTAAAAGCTTATATTTCTGGAAAAATAAAACACGCTTTGTCTGACTTAAAACAAACAAACCCAGATTTGTATATTTACTATGTAAAAACCCTGCTTTACCTGCCAAATAGAGTTTCAAAAAGCAAAGAACAGATATATAACACGATTCCATTGTTTTTGAAATATTATCCTGAAAAGCAGCAGGAAATAGAATATATACTTCTTGATATTGGAAGCACAAATATCAAGACAGATTCTGAAAAAGCACTTGTGGCATTTGCTCAGATTAAAAAGGAGGTCACACTTTATGAGAGTAGATTATAAATACGCAAGCCCCTCTCGGTGTACACAAGTTGATAATCAAGCAACTTTAGGGTTAAGTCCTGATTTATCACGCGATGAAAAAGTTTCTTTCTGTGGAAAATTAAAACATCCTTTATTGTTTCGCGATGCTATGCTTATGTTAAGAGAAATTGTTATTTCTGATACAACAAAAAAAACAAAAGAAAGAACAGATTATTTTACATGGCTTGATGAAGAAATCGAACGACGTGTAAATGCACACAAAGAGTATATGCCAAATGTAAGAGATGCCTTAAAGAAACAGATGGATTCTTATGATTTTGAGCTTTCTCGCAAAAAAAATGAAATAGACCAGTTGTTAAATATACAAAGGAATTTAAAAAGGCAAATTGACAGTTACGATGCATGGAGAGATTATTATAAAATTGAACGAGATTTTTGGAAATTTATAAAGGATAGGGATTACAGTTTATGGTTTGTATTAGACCCTGTAATTACTGTGCATAACGACCAAGTTTCATTTGAAGCATTTTCGTTGGACGAATCTATTTATGGTTGTCTATCTGTGTCTATGGATGAATTTGATTTATTACAGACACCAAAATTGGGAACAACAAATATTGATTTTTCTGCTAAATTAGAAAAAGAAATGCAGAGATTTAGAAGCTATACAGATGTCACATTATCTGTTAATCCAGAGGGGTTTACGATAGATAATGATATTGTACCAGAATATGTAGAGAAAAAAATTGATTTGCCTGAAACATGGATTAAAGGTTTTAATCAGGTTTCTTCAGCAGCAGCATTATCTGGAATTGAGATTGAGTTATCACCTTCTGATATGTACGATATATGTGCATTTTTAAGAAAGCACAAAGAGAAGAAAAGCCCACGTTATATGAAATGGATTTTAGAGCCTGAGGAGAGAGTTCAAATTGTATTTGAGCCTTTTGGAACGATTCTTACTTTGAATGCCATTTATCATGGCAACCAAAAAAGAGAAGAAAAAATTTGGGGTAGAAGACGTTGGCTTGTAGTTGAAAAATTAATTCCATTATCAAAAGCATTTTATGTGCGTATTTTAGGCTTTGGAATGCCTCAATTTATCCGTGCTGATATGGGTACAATGCAAATGACAGTTGGTTTTTCTTCATGGTCTTCCAATGACTGGGTAAAGGGAACTGCATTTAATATTATGGCAGGATTTACAGGTGAAGGCTGTTATACAGACGTTTATAAATTAATGAAAGATAAGCGTTGCTTATCCATAGATGAAATCGCTGCTAATCTTTTAAATAAAAAAAGTGATAAGATAAAAGCTGGTATAGGTATGCTATTTAGGCGAGGTGAAGGTTATTTTGACATTATAAATAACAAAGTGCGTTTTCGCCATTTATGCAATGTTCCAATTCCAGAAGAACTTTATAAAGTCTCTGATATTGAAATAGATGTACAAAAATGCAGCAAACTTACATTTGACAATATGAAAGTAAGATATACACACAAGCAAGAATTTATATTCACGACAACATACAAAGAAAATGATAAATTATCTTCTACTGAAATTGTTATTGACCAAGATGGACAAATTACAAAGATAGATTGTAACTGCCAAAAATTTAAAAGAGGCGAGAGGAATCTTTCAGACCCATGTGCTCATATTCTTGCACTTTATGTCGCTTCTTATAAATTGTTAAAATTAAAAAATTTGGAATACGATAAAGAATACAAAATTAATGATATTATGGAGATGTTGTTATAATGGATGCAAAAACTGAGTATAGAAATTTAGTAAAGAATATGGGTAAAAAAGAATTTACCTTTCTTAAAATGCAGGAATATGGATTCTGGCCTAGTAATCTTCCAACGCCATATGAGCGTCAGCAAAACGAAACAGAGCAAGACTTTGAAAAAAGAAAAAAGCTGTTAGATGAATTTCAAAAACTTTCCGAAAAAATATCAAATGTCTATAAGGAAAAAGATGAAATTGAAAAAAAGCTTTCTCATCTAAAGAAAGAATTTGAAGGTACATGGGATTATGAAAGAATTCGTGCTGCAGTAGCACAAGAGATTATGAAAGAATCCATAGCCAGACGAGCTGAGAAAAAAGCAGAGAAAGAGCGGCAAAAAAAGTTAAAAACTGATGCATGGAACAAACGAAAAGCAGAAAATATTATATTTATTGGCAAAGGTTATTCTAATCTCTTAGGAAAAAAAGAAACAAATGTACAAAAATTAAAAGAAAACGAAATGCCAGTAATAGAAACTGATAAGGAGCTTGCCAGATTTTTGCAGATAGAATATAATACTTTGCGTTATCTGGTATACCACAGGGATGTTATTACGTTTGACAATTATTACCGCTTTGATATTCCTAAAAAAAGTGGCGGGACACGCCATATAGCTGCACCTAAAACACAATTAAAGGCAGCTCAGAGACAAATATTAGAGCAAATATTAGAAAAGGTAGATATTTCTGATTTATCACATGGGTTTGTTAAATCAAGGTCTGTCCTTACAAGTGCAAAAACACATAACACAAGCCCTGATTTATTGATAAATATTGATTTGGAAAACTTTTTTCCTACTATTACATTTCAACGTGTAAGAGGTTTGTATCAGTCATTTGGATATTCTGGTTATATAGCATCACTTCTTGCTATGCTTTGCACTTACTGTGAAAGAATGCCATTTGAAATAAAAGGGAAGATAAAATATATCAAAACATCTGACAGGATATTGCCACAAGGCTCTCCTGCAAGCCCTATGATTACAAATATTATATGTAGAAATCTGGACAAGCGTATAAATGGTTTATGTAAAAAATTAGGGATTACTTATACAAGATATGCAGATGATATGAGTTTTAGTTATATGGGAGACACTGATAATTTCGCTATAGGAAGTTTTTTAAACAGTGTTAATAAAATTATAGAAGCAGAAGGCTTTCATATGAAAAAGGAAAAGACCCATATATTAAGAAAAAACAACAGGCAATATATTACTGGCATTGTGATTAACAACGAAGAAATTGGCGTTCCTAAAAAATGGGTTAAAATATTAAAAGCTTCTATACATAATGCACAGAAACTAAGAGATTCTGGCGGTTCTGTGTCCAATAAGACAATACATGAAATTTCAGGAAAAATTGCATGGCTTAAAAGTGTAAATGCAGAAAGATACAAAAAGACTATAATTCAGGGTACAGAACTGATACAAAGCTTAATATAGTGAAAAGATATAATACAAAATAATGAGGAAAAAAATGAGTAAAGTACAGTTAATTATTAAATCAGTCTACGCAGGATTTATGATTGGAATAGGTGGAATTGTATATTTATCAGTGGAAAATAAAATTATAGGTTCTTTATTATTCTCTTTTGGTTTATTGACAATTGTAATACAGGGGTTTTACTTATATACTGGAAAGATTGGATTTGTAAAAAAATTCAGTGAACTTGCTGATATGCTGCTTATAATAATTGGAAATTTTATTGGAACATTTATTGCAGCATTTATATCTAAAGAAGCACATCTTAATATTAGTAGCATAGAGCTTGTCAGTAATAAACTAAATAAAGGTATAACAGATGTCTTGTTTTTGTCAGTATTTTGTGGAGTTATGATGTTTTTGGCGATAGATAATTTTAATAAGTCAAAAAATGTTTTGTTTATAATAGCTCCAGTAATGATATTTATATTGTCTGGATTTGAACACTCTGTAGCAAATATGTTTTATTTTAATCTAGCAGGACAGTATAATATAAAAGCATTTGGGTATCTTCTTATAATGCTTATTGGCAATGGCATTGGGGCGAAAATATTTAGTTTTAAACCAGATTAAAAGGTGTAAATTGGTATTAAAAAAGTACGAGAAGGAGACAATATATGCCAAAATTATAATTGGTCAATATATAGAAAAGTACAAGAAAAATTTTCTTTATACATAAAAGTCTTATTTGTAAAACTATATCGCAAAAAAATGCTTTATATAGATGTCTTTATTTTGCCATATATATTTGATAAATAATTACATTGTGTGCAATGGTTTTGACACGAGCCTTATGTTGTCACTAATGGATACAAAGGCATCTTCGGCAGTAAAAGTTTTAATGAAATAAATTAGTCTTATATGCTTTCGAGTATATTTGGAAGTTTATGTAATTAAGAAACCAATGTGCTTTAGCCATTGGAATGTCAGAAGAATAATATAAAAAATTATTATTCAAAGGAGATATAGTTTTATGATTGAAAAGCTATCAAAAAAATTTTTATGCGATAAACACTGTAAAATTTTTTTATTTATGGTATGCTGGCTTTGTGCAGGGTTTTATTATAGTAATGCATATGTTGGTGCAAGTGAAGGAAAGGTCGCAGTATATACTAAAGACAATGTAATTGTAGACTGTCAAGGAAAAGGGACGCTGACTATTGGAAAAAATATAAAAAAGATATCACTGGCAAAATATATTGAGAGTGGAAAAGCAAGTGTAACAGAATTTAAAGTTGTTTCAGGCAATAAGTATTTTACTGCTGTGGATGGAGTTTTATTCAGCAAAGATAAATCACAACTAGTTTTATATCCAGATGCAAAAGAGGTTACATCATACACTGTTAAGGCAAATGTCAAATCTATATCACAAGATGCATTTGCTTATAATAAATACCTTAAATCAGTTACTATTCCAAAAAGTGTAAATACAATTGGCTACTATGCATTTCAAAATTGCGCAAAGCTTGAAAGGGTGATATGCAAAGCCAATATATCAAGTCTTTGTGGTACGTTTTATAACTGCAAATCATTAAAGTCATTTGATATTCCTGAAACTGTAACAGAAATTATGGATAATACCTTTGCTGGCTGTGAATCATTGGAAGTTAAAATAGGAAAACATATATCTTATATATATGACAATGCTTTTTATAATGCAGCAGTTTCATTTGAAGTTGATAAGGATAACACCCATTACACTGTTATTGATGATGCACTTTGCTCTGCAGATGGCACAAGACTTATGTTTTTCCCATATAAAAAACAAGATATATATACCATACAAGATACAATTATAAATATAAATATGTATGCATTTTATGAGAATGAATTTGTTAAAGAAATCACAGTAAATACAAAAGAATTTAATATGAACATCTTGTATGGCTGTATTAATCTGGAAAAGATAATATTTTCAGATAATATAGAAAACATAATTGTTGGTGATAGTGAAGACGTTGTAATAACTGGTTATAACTTAAAAAACCTTAAAGATATAGTTATTCCAGAAACAAACAAGTATTATAAATCATATGAAGGTGGTTTGTATTCTGCTGATTATAAAAACTTATATATGATACCAGCAGGACGCGATACGCTTATTATTAATGAAAATGTAGAAAGTATACAAGATAGCTGCAGTGGTCAGAATAGTTTTAAATCAATAAGCATTTCTGATAACAATAAATTTTTTAAGGTAAAAAATAATGTACTTTATGATAAAGATATAACTAAGATAGTTATTTTTCCGGGGCAGATGACAACATATGAAATTCCAATTACTTTAAATGATATATCAGTTCTTGTAAATGATTTTTGCACGGATTTTGAAGATGAAGGATTTACAAAAAATAACAGTGCTGCATATAACCTTGAAAACATTATAGCTGATAAGGCAAGCAGTCAGTTTAAAACTGTAGATGGTGTATTATATAATAAGGATATGACAGAGCTTGTATTATATCCACAGAAGCGCAAAGGTGCATATGCTGTGCCTGATAGTATTACAAAGATTAATCCAGCGACATTTACATCTGCATCTGCATTGACAGGGCTTACAGTTCCAGTTAATAGCACACTTGTATTAAATGGCTGTAGCTCATTAAAAAAATTGGAATACGTAGAAGGTGTAGCAAGTGTAACAATTTATGGAAATTGGCTTTACACAGGCGGAGTGCAGCTAGAAAGATTGTATCTTCCAAGTAGTATAAGATATATACATCTTGTTAGAATAGGTGACAATACTACAGTTTATGGTTATAATAATACTGGTGAATATGAATATGACGGAAATGCTATAGATAGCGTAAAAACATATGTAACAGGCTTAGGGCATAAATATAAAAGCCTTGGTGCTGCACCAAAAACTGTACAAAATTGTAAAGCCGTTAAAAATAGAAGTAATGTAAAAGTATCGTGGAAAGCACGCCCACAAGCTGCTGGATATAAAATTTCATATGTACCAGATAAAAGAAATATATACAAAGAAATTGTATTAAAAAATATAGTTGGTGGTAAAAGGGGTTCTTGTACGTTTAAAAAGAGTAGGCTAAATGGTAGTAAAAAAATACTTATAAGAGCTTATAAAATGGTAAATGGAATTAAGATTTATGGGAAACCAATTGAGATAACTTGTAAGTGAAAAAATATAGTGTCATCATTTCTTTTAAGGATGTTGGCACTTTTATTTATTGCGTTTTTTTCAAATTTTTGGTTGACATATTTATTGGCAACTGGTATTATAGGAAAGTAATATTTGTGAATATTTATTTGCGGAAGTGCTGGAATTGGCAGACAGGCATGATTCAGGTTCATGTGTTGGCAACGACGTGTGGGTTCAAGTCCCATCTTCCGCATTTTTTGTGTTGTTAAAAACTGAAAATGTTTAAAATATCTTTGTCATATTCTTATTAGTATTTTCTTTATACTGTTGTTTCGCAGTTATTTTACTTTACTTTAAATGAAATAAAAGTTATAATGTACAAATAAATATGTGGGGAATAAAAGTAAGGAGTGTAAGTTATGCCAATATGGAAAGCTTTAATACTGGGTCTGGTACAAGGTCTTGCCGAGTTTCTGCCAGTCAGCAGCTCAGGGCATCTTATAATTATTAAGCAGATACTTGGAGTAGATTTAGAAAGTGGTGGGATGTTTTTTGATGTCATGCTTCATTTTGGTACACTAGTTGCTATATTTATTGCATTTTGGAAAGATATTAAAAGACTTATAATTGAGGGAATACATATTATTGTTGATATATTTGCAAATATAGGAATATTTTTTGTAAAGATTATCCGTCATGATAAAGCATATAGATATGTTATTAAAAGCTCATATCGGAAGTTTGTTATGCTTATTATTATATCTACTATACCCACAGCTATAATCGGCTTACTGTTGTCAGATATAATTGAATTTGCTAATGACATAATAATAGTTCCGGGTATATGCTTGTTTATTACAGCTACGTTTTTGCTTATTGCAGATTTTATTGATACTGGTGATAAAACTCCAAAGGAAGTGTCCTATCTAAGTGCAGGAATGGTTGGTGTAGCTCAGGGGCTTTCAACAATGCCCGGGATTTCGCGTTCAGGAACTACTATAACAGCGTGCTTATTGTGTGGATTTGATAAAAAGTTTGCTGTAAAGTATTCTTTTATAATGTCAATACCAGCAGTACTTGGAGCGGTTGTTTTGGAATTAAAAGATTTCACGCCTAATACTATTATAAAAGAAGATATTCCAGTTTGTATTATGGCTACTGTTGTAGCTGCTGTAGTAGGTTATCTATCAATACGTTTTATGATGTCACTGGTGCGTGGAAAAAAATATAAATTTTTTGCAATTTATTGTATAATAGTAGGAGGAATTGCAGTTGGGTATAATTATTTAGGGTAATATTAAAACTGGAAAAGGAGAGTTGTCAAAATGGCAGCATCAAATAATTCTACTGCTACTAAAGCAAAAAATGGTGAAAAAAATACCAGCAGCAGGAGAAAAAATATGCCAAAAACTAAGGCTGACAAAGAGAAGATACGGCAGCGTAAGATTGAAGATGTTAATGAATACAAAGACAGAGTTGCATTTGAAACTACAGTAATACTTATTGTAATGATTATCTTTGCCATATTTTTATATTTAGGTTATTTTGGTCTTGGGGGAATTGTAGGAAGAATCTTTGGCGGGCTGTCTTTTGGCATTTTTGGATGGAGTGCTTGGATTTTGCCTGTTGGAGTAATTATAGGATACATTTTTGTATTGGCTAACCGTGGGGACAGGCGTGTTCCAAGAAAACTTTTAAGTTTTATATCAGCAATATGGTTGCTTCTTGGAATTTCTGACCTACTGTTTAAACAGGAGATAATATCTGAGTATTATACAAGCAACCATGTATTACACAAGAATTATTTTGAATGTATGAATCTTACATTAGATGATGTTATAAATGGTGGAAAGGGCAATGCAGGTATAGCTGGAAGGCTTATAAGCACTGTTTTTTCAAAAATTACAGGTGAAACTGCTGCCGTGGTTATAATGATTGCACTGTTTGTTTTATGCCTGTTTATTTTTTATGGAATTGAACTTATGGCAGCTTTGCGCAAAAGAAATACTTATAAAGAAGAAATGGAAAATATATATGAAGAAATACGTGTCAAAGAGGATTACAAAACACCATCGTATCGTGTAACCTCACCGCCAGTACAAAAACGTCGACCTGTATACAATTCTGGTGCTATAATGCAGTCAGTAAATCTTACAGAAATGAACCAAACTCTTGACAGAATGGAAAAAAGTGCAGATAAAAAAGCGTTTGATAAAAGTACACTAGAGGAGATAGTGACTGATAATGGCACAGGTAGAGCAGCAATTAAAAAAAACTGTAAAACAGAGACACCTGAATTAAATAATAAACTATATGACAAAATACCTGTTAAAAATAATAGTAATATACAACAAAAAAATAACGAAGAAAACCGCATAAAAGACTTAGAAAGTATTCCTGTTTTTCGTGACGAGTTGGACAGGAAGTTTGGCAAAAAGAAAAGTTTTGTACAAGACAATGCATCAAAACCATTATTTCCATATAAAGATAAAATCGAAACTGAAACCGAAACTAAAATTGAGGGAAAGCCAGTTACTCTTATAAATGATATTAAACTAGAACCCGAACCAGTAGAGCAAAATTTAACAGATAATAACAGTAACCTAAATACTATAAATGATATTGATGAAATTATAAGTGCCCATAATATGCATCTTATGGATGAGGGTAATAGAAATAATGATTTAGAAGATATTGAAGAAACTATAAAAAAAAATATCGTTGAAGAAATTATAGAAGAAGATAATGTTAATGAAGAAGAAAATGTTATATATGAAGAAAGTCTGTCAGAAGTAAAAATATCAAAAGCAGTAACAGAAGTTTCATATAAGAGACCAGAGAAAACGATTAATCATGTAGTACCAGAGCCTATACAAAGAAAAGAATACATATTTCCTCCAGTTGACTTGTTAAGTATGCCAAAAGCATCTTCTAATAGTATGTCCGATGATGAACTGCGAAGTGTTGCACTCAAGTTACAAGATACTCTTAAAAGCTTTAATGTAAATGTAAAAATGGGAGCAGTAACGTGTGGTCCGACTGTTACAAGATATGAACTTTTTCCAGCTCAGGGTGTGAGAGTAAATAAAATTACAAACCTTGCAGATGACATTAAACTTAGTCTTGCGGCAAAGAGTATAAGAATTGAAGCACCAATACCCGGTAAATCAGCAGTTGGCATTGAAGTTCCAAATATGGAATCTGGCTCAGTAGCTTTTAGGGAATTGCTTGAAACTGAGACTTTTCAGAATGCAAAATCCCCTGTTACATTTGCAGTTGGAAAAGATATCGGGGGCAATCCAGTAATGACAGATATTGCAAAAATGCCACATCTTCTTATAGCTGGTGCTACTGGTTCAGGTAAATCTGTATGTATAAATACGCTTATTATGAGTATTTTGTATAAGTCAAATCCAGACGATGTCAAACTGATAATGATAGACCCAAAAGTTGTAGAACTTAGTGTTTATAATGGTATACCACATCTTTTCTGTCCTGTGGTAACAGACCCAAAAGAAGCTTCTGCTGCACTTAATTGGGCTGTACGTGAGATGATGGACAGATATAATAAGTTTACAGAGCTTGGTGTACGAAACATAACAGGTTATAATAAAAAAATAAAAACAGTACCTGAGCCAGAAAAGGCTGGATATACAAAAATGCCATCACTTGTAATAATTGTGGATGAATTTGCAGACCTTATGATGGTTGCATCAAAAGAAGTTGAAGATTCTGTATGTAGGCTTGCACAACTTGCAAGAGCAGCAGGAATACACTTAGTGCTTGCAACTCAGCGTCCTTCTGTCAATGTAATAACAGGCGTGATTAAAGCAAATATTCCGTCTAGAATAGCATTTTCTGTGTCATCAGCGGTTGATTCGCGTACAATTATTGATAAAAGTGGTGCTGAAAAACTTGTTGGAAAAGGTGATATGCTTTTCTTCCCATCTGGTTATTCAGAGCCTGTGCGTGTGCAGGGAGCATTTGTGTCTGATAAAGAAGTAAGTGATGTAGTTGAGTTTCTGCGTGATAATAATGATATTCCAGAATACAATGAAAATGTTACTGAAATAGTAGAAATTGAAGCTGTAAATGAACCAGTAGGAAAGGAGCAAACTAAGCCTGACAGAGATGAATATTTTGAAGACGCAGCAAGATTTGTAATTGAATCAGAAAGGGCAGCAGCGGGACAGCTTCAGAGACGTTTTTCCATAGGCTTTAACAGAGCAGGAAGAATTCTTGACCAACTGCATAAAGCGGGAGTTGTAGGACCTGCTGAAGGTACAAAACCACGCAAAATACTTATGACAATGAATGATTTTGATTTACTTATGGGTAAAGTATTACCAATTTCTGATGATGAGATAGAAGAAACCATGCAGCATTATGCAGATTCAGGTGGAGGACAGGAACAGTATGAACAGCTTTAATTTTAAAGGACATATTTTGGTAAATTCATTTCTAAGGACAGAGAAGTTTATGGAACATTACAGATGGCTGCAAAAATCTGCGACAAAGTATGATATACAGCTTTCTGTTATTACAAATGCCGATGTCCTTTGTTCATATGAAACAAATTTTGAAAAAAAGATTGTCTCTATCCTAGAAGGGGATTCGTTTCTTATTTACTGGGACAAGGATATAAGGCTTGGAAAGCAAATAGAAAAAATATGTAGTAGAATGGGTATATCTATCTATAACTCTATAGATTCTATAGCAGTTTGCGATGATAAATCTTTGACATACCAGAAACTCTGGGAGTGGAATAAGCATCAGCTAGACACAGAAAAAATACCACTTATACCTACGATAACTGCCCCTATGACATATATGAATATAGGTTATACAGATACAATTTTTCTGGACAAAGTTATAGAAGAATTGTCATTGCCAATTGTTGTAAAAGAATGTTATGGTTCATTTGGAAAACAGGTTTATCTTGCGAATAATTCCATGGAACTTAAAGAGTTAACAATAAAGCTTGGCGGTACACCACATATTTTCCAAAAATTTATGAAAGAGAGCAGCGGCAGAGACGTAAGAATTGAAATTGTTGGAGACAGGGCTGTTGCTGCAATGTACCGATATTCTGTGAATGGCAGTTTTAAGGCAAATATAACAAATGGTGCATATATGAAACCTTATAAACCATCTGTTTCTGAATGTGAACTTGCAGTAAAAACAGCAAAAATACTAGGATTAGATTTTGGTGGCATAGACTTGCTTTTTCCAGATGAAAGTGATGAAGCATTGCTTGTATGTGAAGTCAATTCCAATGCTCATTTTAAAAATATATTTGACTGCACTGGAATTAATGTTGCAGATGAAATAATTAAATATATTTTAAATAGAGAGAGGGTGAAAGAAAAATAAAAGGATATATTATTTACCACAGTGATGAAGCTGTAAAAAATAGCACTTTTATAGAAAAGTTTAAAAATGAAGGTGTGAAATATGGTATTGATTTTCAGTATGTGTCATATAACGAATATCTGAAATATGATATTCCTGATATAGTGATTAATAGGACAAGAGACTTTAAAGTAAGCCAGATGTATGAGAGCCAAGGCGTAAAAGTTTATAACCCTGCATATTTAACTTATATTGGCAATAATAAATATGAATCCATAAGATATTTATCCGAACACCTTTCATATGATGTTACAGATAAAAAATGGACAGCAAATACACTGTTTATAAAAAGTTCGGAACTTTCCCTACTGCCTGATAATGAATATATGTACACATTAATACAAAGAGTATCAGGCTTGACAGATAGTGGTATTGTTATTAAGTCTGTGGATGGTCATGGCGGCTCAGATGTTTTTTTGCTGGAAGCAGACAGCAGTGCTAAAATGCGTAAAAATATAGCAGATAAGCTTTCTGGACATGACTGTATTATACAAGAAAAAATTGACAGTAACAGTTCTGATATACGTGTATATATTGTTGGTGGTAAAATATATACAGCAATGCTTCGTATGGGCACAAGGGATTTTCGTTCAAACTATTCACTTGGTGGTACTGCAGAAGAATACAAACTGGACAATACACAGAAATGTTATATTATGAAATTTGTGAATGCATTAGGTGATAGCAAAATTGGAATGGCAGGGATTGACTTTATACTTGCGAGAAATGGAGAGTTATTTTTTAATGAAGTTGAGGAAATGGCTGGTTCACGTATGCTTTATAAGCATACAAGCTATGATATAGTAAAAGATTATGTACAGTGGATATTAAAAACGCAAAAGGAGGCTAATTTAGTATGAAATCTGATATTGAAATTGCACAGGAGGCAAAGCTTATTCATATACGTGAAGTAGCGGCAAAACTTGGCATATCTGAAAATGAGCTGGAATTTTATGGCAAGTATAAAGCAAAGCTTACAGATGAATTATGGGATAGGGTAAAAGACAATAAAGATGGCAAGCTTGTGCTTGTTACAGCGATAAATCCTACACCTGCTGGTGAGGGTAAGACAACCACTACGGCTGGCATAGGCGAGGCTATGGCAAAACTTGGAAAAAAGGCAGCAATAGCATTGCGTGAGCCATCACTTGGACCTTGCTTTGGCATTAAAGGAGGAGCTGCTGGCGGCGGATATGCACAGGTTGTTCCAATGGAAGATTTAAACCTTCACTTTACAGGAGATTTTCATGCAATAACATCAGCAAATAACCTTCTTGCTGCAATGCTTGATAACCACATACAACAGGGCAATGCACTGAGAATTGACACTAACCAAATAGTCTGGAAACGGTGTGTTGATATGAATGACAGGGTTCTTAGAAATATCGTGGTAGGTCTTGGAAGACCTGTAGATGGTGTTACACGTGAAGACCATTTTATAATTTCAGTTGCTTCAGAGATTATGGCTGTTCTCTGTCTTGCAGAAAACATAAAGGATTTAAAGGAAAGACTCGGAAGAATTATTGTTGCATATAATTACGATGGTGAGCCAGTTATGGCGAGCCAGTTAAATGCTGTAGGTGCAATGGCTGCACTTCTTAAGGATGCTATTAAGCCTAACCTTATACAGACAGTAGAAAATACTCCTGCATTTATACATGGGGGTCCATTTGCAAATATAGCACATGGATGCAATAGTGTACGTGCTACAAAAACAGCACTTAAACTTGCAGATATTGTTATTACTGAGGCTGGATTTGGTGCGGATTTAGGTGCTGAAAAATTCCTTGATATAAAGTGTCGTATGGCAGGACTTAAGCCAGATGCTGCCGTACTTGTGGCTACAGTGCGTGCATTAAAATACAATGGTGGAGTGCCTAAAAACAAGCTTAATGAAGAAAATTTAGATGCACTTAAAGAAGGCATAGAAAATCTTGGCAAACACATTGAAAATATAGCAAAGTATAATATTCCATGTATTGTTGCACTTAACCGTTTTGTATCAGATACTGATGCTGAACTATCATTTGTTAAACAGTACTGTGAGGAAAGAAGCTGCGGTTTTGCACTATCGCAGGTTTGGGAACACGGAGGTGATGGTGGTATAGAGCTTGCAGAAGAGATAATAAACACACTGGAAACAAAGGAAAGTAACTATGCCCCTCTTTATGATGAGAAACTTCCAATAAGAGATAAAATAGAAATAATTGCAAAAGAAATATATGGTGCTTCAAGTGTAACATATGATGTGGCGGCTTCAAGTGCCATTGATAGGTTGGAAAAACTCGGTTATGACAATATGCCAGTTTGTATGGCGAAGAACCAGTATTCCCTGTCAGATGACCCATCAAAGCTTGGAAGACCAACTAATTTTAATGTTAATATACGTGAAGTTTATGTATCTGCAGGTGCAGGCTTTATTGTGGCAATAACTGGAACTGTAATGACAATGCCGGGACTTCCACTGCATCCTGCTGCAGAAAGAATTGATGTGGATGATAATGGAGTAATTATAGGACTGTCGTAATTATGGATAATAAGTATTTTGAAAATGCACTTTCGAATTTTGTATTTGATATGGCTGGAGGAAGTGCAATCTGCCATATGACTGACAAAGGATATTCAGTAAAACGCATTAAAGAGAATTTAAAATATCCTCTGTCTTTTGAAAAAATACAAAGAACAGTCTGGGAACATATGTTAGAGCAAAAAATATTATTACTTGATGAACCAGGCACAGCAATGCCAAAGAACAAAGTTGTCTATGTAGAAAAACGTGGAAAATATGGCAGACCAAGTTTTTGTGGAGTGACTGTGCCAAATAAAGACTACAAAAACATTAGTTGGCATGAAATTACCTATAAAAAGGATGTTATGCCACCATTTTCGATATATATTACGGAAAAGTGTAGTAAAAATAAAAAAAATACAGCATATGTTTCATGTGATTTTGGTGTATTAAAAAATAGAGATTGCAATAAATTTGAAATAATAATGAGTACGCTCGACAGTCGTAAAAGGGATTATATTCAAGGGCTTCCGTGGATAAACAAACGTGTTTATCACCAGCTAAACTGTAATATGCAAGAAATAATATATATGTTGTATGAAAGCAAACAGTACAATGGATGTTGCTATTTTATGGAGCTGGAAGAGAAAGTTATATTTTAATTGGCATATGCTATATACGTACAAAAACACTAGTAAAATTTGTATATTTTGTCAATTTACAACAAATGGAAGATTTTATTATAATAATATTTAAAGCATGGTCGGCTTTATAGTTTTATTAGTGACAGTCGAAAAAATTTATGAAAATGGAGGTTATAAGTAAATAATGGATACTAAATTTGATGTAGTTGCACTTGGAGAATTATTGATAGATTTTACAGAAAATGGTACAAGCAAACAGGGTAATCCAGTTTTAGAGGCTAATCCGGGAGGTGCTCCATGCAATGTACTTGCAATGTTAAACCGCCTAGGACATAAGACTGGTTTTATAGGAAAAGTTGGACAAGATATGTTTGGAAGGCAATTAGAGCAGGCTTTAGTAGAAACAGGAATCAGTACAGAAGGTCTTGTTAAAGATGAAGAAATCCATACAACTCTGGCATTTGTTCAAACGTTTGAGGATGGAGACAGGGATTTTTCTTTTTATAGAAATCCAGGTGCAGATATGATGCTCAAAGAAGAAGAATTGAATATAAATATGATTGAAAATTGCCGCATATTCCATTTTGGTTCATTATCAATGACAGATGAGATATGTCGTAACACAACAAAAAAGGCAATATCCATAGCAAAAGAGAGCGGAGCAATTATTTCATTTGACCCGAATTTACGTGAACCTCTTTGGAAATCATTAGATGATGCAAAAGAGCAGATTACTTATGGAATGACACAGTGTGATGTTATGAAAATTTCTGACAACGAAATCCAGTGGTTTACTGGTGAAGAAGACTATGACAAGGGCATTGATTATCTTCAGTCAAAGTTTAATATTAAACTTATCCTTCTGTCACTTGGAAAAGATGGAAGCAGAGCATATATAAATGGAAAATGTGTACAAGTAGCACCATTCCTACAGGAAAACACAATAGAAACAACAGGAGCAGGGGATACATTTTGTGCAAGTGTGCTGCATTATGTGCTAGAACATGGTTTAAAAGACTATAATGAAAAAGAAATGGAAGATATGCTGACGTTTGCAAACGCGGCTGCTTCACTTATTACTACAAGAAAAGGTGCACTTCGCGTAATGCCAGAAAAAGAAGATATAGAAGAATTAGTAAAGAGCAGGTGAGCTACCAGAAATGATAGCTATGATATTTAGGTTATGACTTTGTAATATATGTTTAAATTGAGTTTAAGTAAGAAGAGTACATATTTTATATCTTCTATTAGAGAAACATTTCTAAAAACTATTGAAATGTATATAGTGAATCAAGTATGAGCAAGAAAACCATTCACTTAAATGATATGCTTCTTACAAATACATACCAAATAACAATGGTACAGTAAAACCATCTGTTGGCAAGGTTATTGGTTATTGTTGGTATCACGACATCAGATAAAACACCAGCTTTAAATGCCAAAAAGACAAAGATTGAAAACCAGGCTACCAAAGTTGCAAAAGCAAGAATCAAGAACGGGCAGGTAACAGTGACAGCAGTTGGAAAAGAGGGTGGTCTGGTTTATCTTTGGGTAATAGATACTGGTAAAAAAGAAACTTCTGCTTGTTGTCCTATAGATGTAAAATTAGCCCCTACAAAGCTGGAAGCATAAGATAAAATGGGGAGTAAGTTTGCCAAGAATACCAAACTTGAGAATGAAAAAACATTTAATGTAAGTGTAGCAGGGCTTGTGGGACAGACTAAAACAAATGATGATACATACACAGCAGAAGTGGCTTCAAAGTATCAGAATTATGTGTCTGTCACTCCTGTAAGTGGAGGCACAAACAAATTTATAGTTAATGCAAAAGGACTGAAAAATAATAAAGACACTAAGGTAACTGTAACTTTTAAGTGTGACCAAAATGGTAAAAAAGCTAATTTATCATTGACTATTACTAAGTAAGTCTATCAATTACATATTTATCATTGCTGCACAGGAGTTACATCCTGTGCAGTTATTTTGCCAATACACTATTATTGCAAACCAAGCCACTCTTTTACTGTTTCTACAGCATAGCCAACTACTTGTGCTATTTTGTCAGTATCAAGTCCCATTTCATATAATTTTTTTGAACTTTCTTGAGCTTGCAGAATTCTACCCTTTGTTTCTGATTCCATTCTCATTTCTTGAATTGCCTGACACATATCAATCGCCTCCTCATTTTCATCATATTTTATTCCAGAATTTGTGATTATCTTAATTACATCTGCTGCTCTGCGTTCTAATTTTCTAAATCGTTTCTCATCTGCCTTTAATATTCTACTCAAGTTTTCTTTATCTTTTGAATATTTAATGAAAAACATAACTTCTCGCAAACTGGACTGAAATTTCATAATCTCTTCATCAGTCATCTGTGCTGGAGCTATAAGTCTTACATGTTAATTGTCCATACAAGCAAGAATGTTTGGGTCTGTTATATCCATCATGTCAAATAAACTTAATGGACCATCCCATTCTTTCGAGCCAAAAAATATAGTTACTGTAATGGATGGTATTAGTCTGTCATCTTTCCAGAAACCACTCAAAAATTCGCCTGAATTTGGAGTTTTTTTACCTTGGTCAGAATCTGTTTCATCCTGCTCTTTCTGTCGTTTCATTTCTTGTCGGTGTGACTTTGCAGCTTCTTCCACCTGTCCTGTATATTCCAAAGCGTCATACAAATTATTCTTCACCGCCATAGCATAATGGATTTCCGCTTGGTTCTCCACACCATAAAGCACATATTCCATTTTCCCATCAGTCATTGTAGCATACAGTTTCTGTACATCACGAAACTTCTGCACTGGAATGACAGCACCATCTGCACCATAAGGAAGAGCAATCTTTGCGGTATCACGCTCTGTCAACTGTTTTGGTTTAATAACCTGTTGCCCATCATAAATATAATAGTTAAAAATGTCAGCAAAGATTTAACATAATCTTTTGTTACTGTATCTGCTTTCAACAATTTCCACTGCCTCTCTATGTAAAATATGTGAACAGATTTTTTAAATTTTTATTTGCCACGACTTCATTATACTAAAAAAGCTGCTCTCTTTCAAGCATATTCCAAATATCAATCCAAAGTGAATCCCCGATGGTTCAACTGCATTGCAAGGGGGTTCAACTTTTCACCTCTTGTTTGTTACAAATTACGCATTTTTAAATTGTCTGGAAAGTGAATAAAGATTTTCATACACATTGAATATGTTAAAAACCCTTGTTTTCAAAGCTTTTTCTATTATTCCAGCCATTTTTTATTGTATCAACCAGAGCATTCAGTTAGAAATAAGAATCGCTAACTTGATACAATGAGAATTGATAGAATGGTAGGAAACCCGCTGAAAACAAGGGCTTTTGACATATTCTATGTGTGCAAAAGTCCTTGTTATTTTTTAGGCAATTTAAAAATGCATAATTGGTATCAGACAAAGGGTTCATATTTGAACCCTCTAACAAGTACACCTGAACCCTGTATTTATAAAAATGAACCCTCGTATTCACTTTAGATTTGTGGTCTGAATAAAAACGCCAATCCCCCAGCATAGCTTTATTTTGACCTACATCTCAAAATCCATTGTAATCTTGCACAATATATCAATATAAAAATGGTTTTTAAAAACCAAAGAAACACTATTTTCAGGTTTTATGAAACATCATATTTTCTGATTTTTATGCATTTTCACAAATGTGGGTCAAGATAAAGCTATGCTGGGGCGAATTGAGTAAGCGGTAGCGTAGAAGATGGGAACTAGCAAACAAGTAAAACAGCTTGCGATATCTACCTTTTAGGCGAGAAGTAACATAACCCTTATAAGGTTAGTAGCAAACCACTAATTGAGCGAATGTTGTCAACTTAAGTTAAATTTTTAGTGCTGGATAAAAAACAATATATTTTAAAACCTATATTTTTCGATGACTTCACTAAAAAAGTATTGGATTAAAATCCTTAAGTTGATGACATTACTAATTGAGCTGGTGGTTTGTTTGTGCTTGCTTACTACCAGTTTTATTACGACAAGCCAACGTACAGAACATTTTGTATGAAGCCAGCATAAGGCAGACATTAAAAACTTTTATATTTAAAGAAAATATATCAATTTTTTAACATAATTTTTCTGAAAATATATCAATTTTGTTTTTAATTTAAAAAATAGGAAAAGAAAATATCAATAAATATGACTAGTTTAAACAATCGAAAAAAAATAATATAACAATTATAATTTAAATATAAAAAATAATGATATGGAGGGAAATAGATGCTGGACGCAAGAAAAAACTGGATTAGGCTGAAAAATAATATGGTAAAAGACAGACCAATGCGAATGCTTTTCCGTAGAACATTTTACTTTGACGAACTACCAGAAGTAGCACAGATTATGGTTTCGGCAGATTCCAGATATAAGTTGTATGTGAATGGTCAGCTTGTTGAGGTTGGTCCGTGTAAAGGTGACAGTGAAGTCTGGTATTATGACACTTTAGAACTAGCTTCTTATCTGTGTATAGGAAAAAATGTAATCGCAGTGGAAGTTCTTGCATTTCCGAATGAACATGGAAATGGCAGTTTTAGTATTTTTCGTACAGGGCATCCAGGGCTATTTGTATCTGGAAAAGCTGAGAGCCGTCATATATCTATTGATTTGTCCACAGATGAACAATGGAAAGGATGTGCAGACCCTGGTTTTTTCATTATTAAAGAATCAGATCTTTTTGCACCACTGCAGATGATAGAAGAAAGAAAAGCACATCCAGAAATTATTCAATGGAATCTGTTAGATTATGATGATTCATCATGGGAAAATGCAGTTTATGATACACAGCTAAGTGCTGAATTCAGCCCTGGTAATCTAAGTGAGCGCATAATACCATTTCTTTATAGAGAAAATAAGAAATTTATTGATGTCAGAGTCATCCAGGCTAAAGCTGTAAAGAATGAACTAGATGCATTTTTAGAAGGTGGCCATTCGATTACAGTTGAGAAAAATCAGAAAATGATTGTAGAACTCAATGCGGGTGAAGAAGAAACAGGATATCTGCATCTAAAGATGGCAGGGGGAAAAGGAAGTGCAGTGAAAATTCTCACTTCTGAGGGGTATGTTCAGGAGGGATTTCAAGGGGATCTTAAAGTACCTTTCAAAAAAGACCGTCTTGATACAGAGTGTGGACACCTTCATGGGTTCACAGATACATATTATCCTGCTGGCAATGGAACTCATGATAAGCCAGAAGAATATACACCGTTTTGGTTTCGGACTTTCCGTTTTGTACGCTTAGAAGTAGAAACAAAAGAAGAGGCGATGACATTATTGTCTTTTGACTATGAAGAAACAGGATATCCTTTGAAAGTAAAAACAAAGGCGAAAGCAGACGATGTAGATTTTGATGCGATATGGGATATTTCTGAAAGGTCGCTTCGCAGATGTATGCATGAAACTTATGAAGACTGTCCGTTTTATGAGCAGCTGCAATATGTAATGGATTCCAGAACACAGATTCTTTACACATATGCTGTTTCAGGTGATGACAGACTAGCTAGAAAATGTATGGATGATTTTCGGCGTTCACAGCGCTGTGATGGTCTGACGAACTCCAGTCATCCGAATTATGAATCAAATGTGATTCCTAGTTTTTCTATTTATTACATCCTTATGGTGTATGATCATATGATGTATTTTGGGGATAAGGAATTTCTCCGGGAACATTTACCACATATTGACAGAGTTCTTGGTTTCTTTCATAAACATTTGACGAAACGGGGATATGTAGATAAAATCGGCGGGCTGAACGGACGTGCAAGATTCTGGTCTTTCATTGACTGGGCAGTGGAATGGAACCAAACATCAGGGATTCCACCTGCAACACTGCAAGGACCAATTACTATGGAAAGTCTTTTGTACATTTATGGACTTAAGTCTGCAGCAGAAATTGCATCATATCTTGGTTTTAAAGATTTGGCTGATAGCTATTATAAGGAAGCGGAGAATGTTCAAAACGCAGTTAAAAAGTTTATGATGGGTAGGAAAGGTCTGCTGACAGATGGACCTGGGATTGAGGATTATTCACAGCATGTACAGGTATTTGCCGTACTTACAGGTACTATTAGCCAAGAGGAGGGAAAAAAAGCACTTCTTCAAACGATAGAGAAAAAAGAGGATTATCCGCAGTGTTCTGTTGCCATGGCTTTTTATCTGTTCAGGGCTCTTGAAAAGACAGGGCTATACAAATATACGCGGGAATATTGGGGAATCTGGAGACGGATGCTTGCAAAACATAGTACTACTTGTATTGAAGACGAGGTTCAGGAGCGTTCTGATTGCCATGCATGGGGTGCTTTGATTTTGTATGAACTACCAGCAGTCATTCTAGGAGTCAGACCTGAAAAACCTGGATATCAGTCGGTTATGATTCATCCAAAGCCAGGATATTTGAAGGAAGCAGAAGGAAACGTTGTCACACCAATGGGTATGGTGTATGTACATTGGACAAAAGATGAAAATGATAAACTTCAGCTTGAATATGACGCACCAAAAGATGTAACTGTTATAGTAAAGGAATCAGAACAATGCAAATGAGAGAAATGGGGGATACAAAATGAAACAGGCAATTAAAAATAAAATGTCCATGATGCAGATTGTTGGTTATGGCAGCGGCTGCCTTGGAGCAAATCTGATGAACAATACAGTTTCATCATTTATTAGTTTTTATTATACAGAGGTAGCAGGGCTTCCAATTGCAGCAGTAGGAATTATTCTTCTGGCATGCCGTCTTTTAGATGGAGTATCTGATTTAGTTATGGGTGCGGTTGTGGAACGCACATATACAAAAGAGGGAAAAGCACGTCCATGGGTTAAGCGTATGGCAATTCCATTTGGGTTATCTATATTCTTAATGTTCTTGTCACCATCATTTGGTATGACAGGGAAAATTGTCTGGGCAGTCTGCACTTATGTTGCAGGTATTGCTATTATTTATACAGCAGTAATGGTTCCATATAATACATTATCTGCAATTTCTACAGAAGATGTAGATGAAAGAACAAAACTTGTTACTGCAAGAAATATGTTTGGCTTTGTGGGTCCGCTGGTAATTGGTGCGGTTTCTATGCCGATTGTAAATTTCTTGGGAGCTGGACAGTTTGCATGGTCAGTGTTAACTGGAATATATGGCATACTTGGTGCACTCTGCTATTTGTGGGTATATTTCAGTGTAAAAGAAATTGGTGCAGAGGAACGTTATGAAGAGCATATAAAGAAAGAAAATAAACAGCAGACCGTTACAGAAAAAAAAGAACAAAGAAATCTGTTAGATGATCTCAAAGCACTTATCCAGAATAAATACTGGCTTATTGTATTATTCATACAGTTGGTCATCTTCTTCAATTATGGTGTAAAAGCAGGATATCAGACTTATTATACAAAATATGCCCTTGGAGATACAAACTTTTATTCTTTCCTCTCCTCCTGCGGCATGATTCCAAATATTGCAATATGCTTTATGATTCCATGGCTTTCCAAAAAGTTTGGAAAGAGAAGAATCTCTGTTATTGGTTGTTTTCTTGCCATCTTAGGAGGCATTGTTATGGCAGTTAATCCAGTAAACCGTACACTTATCCTAATATCTACTCTTTTAAATTGTGCTGGCATGGCTCCAATCTGTAATTGTGCATTTGCAATGCTTGGTGATACAGCTATTTACAGTGAGTGGAAATCTGGTGTCAGAAATGAGGGGCTATTATTTTCAGCAGAGTCCTTTGCAGAAAAAGTAGGTGGTGCACTCGGTGGTGCTGCAGTAGCTTTTGCACTAAGCCTTGGTGGATTTGTGGGAAATGCAGCAGTACAAAGCGATTCAGCTATGGCCGTTATGACAGGTCTGATGGTATGGTTTCCAGTAGCAGTAGCAATAATCTGTATTATAGCTCTTATTTTCTATGATTTGGATGGAAAGTATGATACACTTTTTGCAGAAGTTATGGAAAGACGTAAAAAATCAGAATGATAAAAATTATTAATGGTTAGAAATATATAGCACATAGAAATATTCTGACAGGAACCAGTGTTTATTGGGTTTCTGTCAGTGTATGGAATACTTGTATTGCAATTCAGAACATAGAATAACTATGCTGATTGCGGTAATCAATAGGTGTTGTTCCATAATATTTTCTAAAGGTACGGATAAAATGTTCCTGATTTTGATATCCGCAGGCTATGGAGATATCTTTTATCTTAAGTGTTGTGTTAAGAAGATAATCTCTAGCAGCCTGCATTTTTTTTTCTAAAATATAGCCGCTGAAATTATAGCCTGTCAGCTCCTTTAAAAGCGAGGACATATGCTGTGGTGTATAGTGGAACTTATCTGCCAGCTCCTGAAGGGATGTATGCTGATAATTTTCTTCTATATATTGAAGTATTCCATAATTGATGCCATCTTGTTTTCGATGTATTTGTGGTAATTCGCAGGTATTTTCATAGTTGCGGATTAGAACTCCTAGCAAAAGGAGAAGTTCTGCATCCATCATATATACATAATAAGGTTTTTTTTCCAACGATTCTTGGCATATACCAAAAACAATATCCATGATGACAGGATTTGCATTTGTATGAAATATTACATAGTCATTTACACTGTTATAATATATGTTTCCCATAAAAATCTTAGATAATATATCATTGCCATGAAGTTGTGATAAGCAAATGTTCTTGAAATGTTTTTCTGGAATCAGTAAATTTACTAATATCGTATAATTTTGAATATCTACCAGATGGCTGACCATGGGAGGAATCAAACAAAAATCACCACTGTGCATTTGAATACGTTTAGAATTAATCTGTTGCATAAATTCACCTTCTATACACACCTGTAACTCAAAAAAATTGTGTTGATGCATAAAACCAGGAGTATATCTGTCATGTTGAACAACCATATAGTGCTGTTTTGGCGCATGCTTAAAATAGATATCAGATGAAAAAGTATTATTATCCAGGTCTGGTATCTGTGGCAAATGGAGTCCTGAGTTTTTTTCAGCGTCAGTTATTGGAACTTTCAGTGACAGATTAACAGGTTCCATGTTTTTGGCATCCTGTCTTCGGTTGCGGTGAAGAAGCTCCCAGGGAGTATAATCATGTAAGGTTTTCATAAGTTCATCTCTGCTCATAAGTCCACTCCTTTTCATATTAGTAAAATTTAGGCGTTTGCAAAACGCCAGAACCCGCATAAATACGGGACTCTTTTTGCTA
>CANOID010000002.1 GCA_947565985.1 uncultured Lachnoclostridium sp. | reverse complement strand
TAGTGGATGTCATCATATGAATTAAAATGTAAAATAATATAGAAAACCGTAAGATTTAAGCTTATGCTAATATCTTACGGTTATATGCTTATATGTTGGTATCTAAAAATATTAAGCAAAGTGAACTACCCATTGTCTAAAGCCAGTGGGATTGCGACCGCTTTATTTCAAGAACTTTATTTAATTCTTCTGTACCTTCAAGAATGAAGTGTCCATTTTCTATAATTTTTATAGAAGAGCCATCACTTTTGTATACTATAATATCACCAAGTTCATTATATGGTATTGTTATATCGGTGTGACAGTTAAAGTATGCATGGGTACTGTCTGTATTACGTAATATTGAGTAATCGTTTTCCTTACATTTCATTTCTTTGCCATCGGGGTTATATGTGTGAAGTTCTTCTTCATGCGAAAAACAAGTATCACCTATTGCAAAATGTGGACCAGTTTTTTCTGTTATCAGTATCGGAAGAAGGTGTGATATATTGTATTTCTGTCCCATTTGGTATGCAGTTGTGTTTGTACCAATTGCAAATTCTCCCATTGGAAGTGTATCATGGTGAAACAAAAGGTTTTCTTTAATATATTTTTTGTTTTTTTCTTCATGCTCGAAGTTTTTGCAAGAGTAGTCTGTAATAACTCCATCTTTAAAATACAGTTTTAAATCAATGTATTCAAGCCCATTAAGATAAATTGACACTGCGTGTAAAAGCCCATTTGTACCTTTAAGTTTTGGTGAAGTAAATACTTCTCCAAGAGGAATATTTACATCGGCAAGGCAGTTTTCAAATTTTGTTTCTTTTTCAGGATTGTCTATGTTGGACAGCGCAACTGTTATATCAGTTTCATTATTATTGCGACCTGTAATTGTTACATATTCACCAGCATCCAGTGCATTTATAATGCATGTCTGGATTTCTTCATACATAGATGAATCCAAAGTATTTACTTTTATAGTGTCATCAAAAATTGCTTTATAATCTTTTCCAATTTCAGGGACAGGGTAAGCTATTATAGTAAAGCTCACTGTATTTCCGGGTATAAATTCATTAGTCAGAAGTGAGGTTTCTGCCATGTAGTCAACGTGTTGCTTTTGCTGTTTTGAATTAAAACGTATTCTTGTCTTTTTTTCTAATGGCATAAAATTTTTTTCTCCAAACGTCTCTATAACGGCAGGACCAGCATATTCAGATGCTATTTGTTTCATATCTTCAAAGGCAAAACGTTGTGTATCAAGACGGCGTTTCGCGAGTGCTTTGTCAAATATAACAGCTTCGTCCATTCGATGGTCATATTCGTATTGCCTATTTGCACTACCGCCACAGTATCCATTTTTGCCACGTATAAAACATGGCTCTAAGCCCATTGCTCTGAATTGTAATACCGCTTCACGTACAATTCGTTCAAAGCCAAGTCTATATCGTATATTGACGGTTTTTTTCTTAGAAAGGTCGATATCATATGCTGCAAAACCTTTTTTATATCCTTCTGTAAACGTTGTTGCTATACTTTTTATCTGTTCTTCTGGTAATGTACTTAAATACTCTGATGTCTTGTATTCATTTTCCGAAATATATTCGCCAAAGAGATATAGATATGCAGGATTAGAAATATCTGCGTTCATAATAATATCTGTAGCAAATGACATATCAGGATTTAAGCGTGAGCGTATATTGTCAGTTGCCATAATATCAGCATAGTCAAAAAAATGATAGTAAATGGCACTTTGAATTTCTTTATCTGTACAGTTGTCCTCAACTAAATTATATACTTCAATAAAAAGCTCAAAATATATGGTAAGATAAAAAAGACGTTCTTCAAATGCATATGCAGTACATCCTCTAAGTGTTGCGTATAACATACAGAAAAGCTTGCCAGTTTCATTTCCAAGTTTTTCTGTGGCAAAGTTTGGATTGGCATAACTTTTTTCATAATTAGAGTTTTCAATATCTTCATAAAGAGACTTATTTAAGTAATGTAGTTGACTAAGTGTCATTTTATGGATTTGCCCTGAGCTTACAAGCTGGTATGTTTCACAGAGCTGCAAAAGAAAGTCAGATGTTTTTTGAAAGTATGCTGTTAGTGCTTCTGGAAGTACAGAATCTTTAAGACTAATTTCTTTATTAATCGTTCTTATGCGCTCTGACGCAAGCTCAAATCTTTCAAAATATGTCTGGTTTTCATTTATTATATATTGGTTATTTATCATCTATTTACACTAATCCTTTCATAAGTTTATTTACTTTTTTTATATTTCTTTTGAGATTATATCAAAAATATTTTTAATTCTATTTTTACAGGTGTGCAGCTTAGAAACTTTATTATACGCATTTTGTACAATTTTATTTCTTATGCTGTCATGTGATAGATAAAATTCTGCTTTGTCAGTAAGTTCATCAGAATCTTCAAATATAACAATATCCTTTTCAGGTTCAAAATAGTTAAGAAGTTCAATGCGGTAATCTGTCATAAGAAAGCCACCACAACTTAATATATCCCATACTCTCAAAGGTATGCCTGTCTTAATATTAGGTATAGTCATATTAAGATTTATCATGCTCTGATTGAAAATAAAAGGGGCTTGTGTGTGGTAATCTACGCTTTTATGACACTTGACAAATGGTACTACATCTGTATTGCTGCCAGTAAAAAGATTTAGACAATATTTTTGTTCATTAAAAATCTTTCTATTTAGATATACTGAAAGTCTGTTAAGGTATAGGGTTCTTTGCATGGATGCTGCCTTAAATCCTAACACAGTTGTTGAAAATAATGTACGTACATCTGCAAATGAGTCTGGTGCTTTGTGGTAACTTATTATATCTTCAATTAACAAACATATATCAGTGGTGAGAAGTTTTTCAAGAAGATTTCCACCTGACACCTGTAACTGTGCATAAAGTGCACCATCAAAGTATCCACACAAGTAGTCAGGCAGTTTATGAGAAATATCATCAAAAGAATTTTTCTCATATAGACTGCCTATAAAGGATATATCATATTTAAATGACTGTGCGGGAATATTCAGGTTAATATTTGTACCAGATGCAAGTGGAAGATGGTATATATGCTTTACTCCAAGGTCTTTAAATTCTTTATAGTTAGAATAGTCAAATGTAAATATAAAATTTGTTTCATAAAACACTGAATTATTATACATTGCAAGGAGTGGACTGTCACAGTTCCAGCAGACATATGGTGTTAAAGTTTCATGACACGCTTGTGAAAGTACAGGAAAATAGTTAATGGAAAACAACATATCATACTTTTGGTGCTTTAGCGTATCAATTAGTTTTTGCGTATACTTTGTGTCTTTTTCAATATTGTCAGCTTTTTCTTTAAACAGGGTGGTGTTGTGTCCAAGTTGTGTTATAGTATCTTCTACAGCTTTCTGATTATAAGAGTTCCAATGGTATATTAATATTTTCATAAAGTTTATTTTACCATATCTTGTCAATTACGTCTATATTGATAAAATTTTTTATGTATTATACTTATATATATTCTCATAAAGTTGAAAATTCTTCCTGATATGCCATAATATTACCATAATATTGTCTTATTATAAACAATTACATAGAAAGAGCGTAGTATTATATGAAGGAGGGATTATTATGAAACTGAACAATGGATTAAAAGTAACAACTGCAACTGCAATAGCATTTGCAGTGTGGGCAGGTATTGGAAGTGTTGGTGCATCGGCTGCTGCTGTTATTACTGCAGATGATATAGAGACCAGTGGAGAGGAACAAAAGGTCTATATTGATGTCAGCCATTTAGAGAAGGAAGAAGTTATGTTTGGCATGGCAACAAAAGGTAAGAAGTCTGGCAAGACAACATTTAAGGTATCTTCTTGGGATATTTTTGAGGTTGATGATGAAACTGATGACAAAATTATAGTAGATTTGTCTAAATTGAGCAATATAAGAGATAACTTTGTGGCAATTAAGACAGATGACATGGAAGTTCCACTTATTGTTAAAATACCTGCCGTGCCAAAAGCTGCAATTGCAACATATAATGGAGCAGAACAGAAACTGGAATTTAAGATTGGCGAAAAAAAGACTAGTCTAGAGCCTGCTAGTACTTATGAGTGGAGAACACCATATAGCAGTTGGAACAGACCTTCTGAACAGTTGTCAAAAGGCATAGCAGAGAATGTTTTTGATGAATTTAAGTATCAAGGTGCTACACTGTATATTAGAACTCCGGGTGCGTCAAAGTCTGCAATTAAAGAAACTACAGATACTACACTCACAGACGTATATGATGCAAGTAATATTGATAAGAAGATAAAAGTGTATGATGCGGGAAGTTTTCCAGGCAAAGAAGCAAAGCTTAATATTTCTAAACAGGCAAATGGACCTTCTGTTGCTGCTAAGTATACATCTGGTACTTTGACACTTCCAAGTGCATCAGAGTATCGTGTTGTTACTATTGTAGATGGAGTTAAAGCTATTCCAGATAAGCTAACCAGTAATAGTTCAAGAACTAGTGTTGCTATAACAAAGTTACTTGCTACAGGTAGCAGCATAGCAGAGTCAGGTGTGTTGGAAGTGCGTACTGTACCGAACACTACTAAAAAGAAACCTGCTTCTAAATGGACACGTATTCCTCTATCAAGTGTAAATGATTTAAAGGTCAATGGTACAGATGGATGGGATGGAGACATTGTCAGTGCTAAAGTTACAGGTGATGACGGCAAAGAAATACTTCAAATAACAAAAAATACAGAGGACAATAGTATTTCTATTACAAATTTGGGTACAGATTCTTATCAGATAATAATTACAACACAAAAAGAAGTGCCTACAATTGATACAAAGTATACAAATAGATTAAATCAAGCACCAATAAAGATTAACAGTGATAAACAGGGACAGTATGTCTATATTCGTAAGGCTGGTGACAGCAGAACAAAGACATGGGTTAGCAATTATATTAAAATTGGGACAATAAGCTAAAAAATACTAGTTAATAAGACATAGGAGGATATTATGGACAGAAATGTTTTAGTCACAGGTGGATGTGGATTTATTGGAAGCCACACAGTTGTAGAATTGCTCAATGCAGGTTATGGCGTAGTTGTCATTGACAATCTTTCTAATTCCAGTGATAGAGCATTGGAAAGGGTAGAGCAGATAACTGGACAGAACATCAGATTTTATAAGAAAGATTTGTTAGATGAACAGGCTATTAATGATATATTTGAGAAAGAGGACATTTCGTCTGTAATACATTTTGCAGGGCTAAAGGCAGTGGGCGAGTCCTGCAGGATTCCCCTTGCTTACTTTAATAATAATATTACAGGCACACTTAATCTTTTAAGAGTTATGGAGAAGTACAGTGTGAAATCACTTGTATTTAGTTCATCGGCTACAGTCTATGGAAAACCCAAAAGTGTGCCAATAAGCGAAGATTTTCCTTTATCAGTATCTAACCCTTATGGCAGAACAAAACTTATAATTGAAGATATGCTAAGGGATATTTACAAGGCTGATGACAGTTGGGACATTGCACTGTTAAGGTATTTTAATCCTATAGGAGCACATAAGAGCGGAGAAATTGGAGAAAATCCTAATGGTATTCCTAATAACTTGCTTCCATATGTTGCAAAGGTGGCATCAGGAGAGCTTGAAACTGTAAATGTATTTGGAAATGATTATGATACACCTGATGGCACAGGTGTACGTGATTATATACACGTTGTGGATTTAGCAGAGGGACATATAAAAGCCCTTGAAAAGTTAAATTCACATCCCGGGCTTGTGACTTATAACCTTGGCACAGGCAAAGGTTACAGTGTGTTAGAGATTATAAAAAGCTTTGAAAAGGCATGTGGCAAGAAAATTCCATATAATATCACAGAAAGAAGACCTGGTGATATAGATATGTGTTATGCTAACCCTGATAAAGCAAAAAAAGAGCTTGGATGGGAGGCTAAAAGGGATATTGCCGAAATGTGTGAAGATGCATGGAGGTGGCAGAGTAAAAACCCAAAAGGATTTGGAGGAGCATTATGAATTTATATGATGAACTGTCTGCACGCAGTCTTATTGCTCAAGTGACAGATGAAGAGGAAATTAAGGAGCTAGTTAATAATGGAAAGGCTACATTTTATATAGGATTTGACCCTACTGCTGACAGTCTGCATGTAGGACATTTTATGGCATTGTGTCTGATGAAAAGATTGCAGATGGCAGGAAACAAGCCTATAGCTCTTGTTGGTGGAGGTACTGCTATGATTGGGGACCCATCGGGCAGGACTGATATGCGTCAGATGATGACTGTGGAAACAATTGACCACAATGTAGAATGTTTTAAAAAGCAGATGGCAAAGTTTATTGATTTTTCAGATGACAAGGCATTGCTTGTTAATAATGCTGACTGGCTGCTTGATTTAAATTATATGGATGTGATGCGTGAAATTGGACCACATTTTTCAGTAAATCGTATGCTTGCTGCTGAATGTTATAAACAGCGTATGGAGAAAGGTCTGACATTTCTTGAATTTAATTATATGATTATGCAGAGCTTTGATTTTTATACACTATACCAAAAGTACGGATGCAATATGCAGTTTGGCGGTGATGACCAGTGGAGCAATATGCTTGGTGGTACAGAGCTTATACGCCGTAAGCTTGGCAAAAATGCATATGCAATGACGATTAACCTTCTTTTAAATTCTGAAGGAAAAAAGATGGGCAAGACACAGTCAGGTGCTGTATGGCTTGACCCAAATAAGACAACCCCATTTGATTTTTACCAGTACTGGAGAAATGTAAGTGATGCGGATGTCCTTAAATGTTTGCGTATGTTGACATTTCTTCCTCTTGCTCAAATTGATGAAATGGATAAGTGGGAAGGAAAACAGCTCAATGAAGCTAAAGAAATTCTTGCTTTTGAGCTTACAAAACTTGTGCATGGTGAAGAGGAGGCTTCAAAAGCTAAATCAGGTGCAAGAGCTCTATTCTCAAGTGGCAATGCTTCAGATATGCCTATAACAGAACTTATAGATTCAGACTTTAATGATGATAAGATTGGTCTACTTGCTCTTATTGTAAAAGCAGGGCTTGCATCATCTAATGCAGAGGCACGCCGCAATGTAGAACAGGGAGGTGTCACAATAGACGGAGAAAAAGTTACTGATGTTAAAATAACAATTTCAAAGGATGAAATAGGTTCAGATGGAATAGTAATTAAACGTGGCAAGAAGAAATTTGTAAAAGTATTATTAAAATAATATGATGCCAGTGTCAAAAGTAGATAGCAATGTATGTTTACATGCAAAATATTTTATTATTTCAATTTGTATATAGAATGCCAGCATGGGTAAATGGTCTGTGCTGGCATTCTATTAATGTTAATCCATTGTAAGCTCTTTTAGAAGATAACTGTATATTGTGTCAGCTTTTTCTTTAAATCTTTTACATACCTGTATTGCTTCTTCCTCAGTAGGAACATTTAAGGATAGTTCAAAAATAGTGCTTCCACGCTCTATAACAGAGACTTTTGCTAAGTATTCCTTTGGCTTTATCTGTGTAAAATCGGTATGTATGGTTGTCCTCTTAACAATATTTATTTTATTTTTATTCAAAAAGTCATCAATTTGTATTTTAGTGCCATCAGGAAGTTGGTTTCCGAAGAATCCAAGAGTTTCCAGTCCTGACTGTGTAATTATATAGTAAGAAGCAGAATGGGTCTGTTCTGCTTCAATCATTTTATCTTCTGTAAGGCTTGTCAATGTTTGCTGTATAGAAAAATAATCTGTATATCCATTTGTTAAGATAAAGTCAGAAATAATAGCATTTGGCATCGGTTGTTTTGTTTGGCTTAAAAAATATAAAATTATCAGTTTGTACAGTTTTAATGATTCGGATGTCATGAAAATCCTTCTTTCTAAAAAATTATTGCAGTGACATACCCTGATATATACCTGATTTTTTAAATTCACGTGATATGGCATTCAGAACATGTCTTTTATTACGGCTCCATTGTGGGGCAATAAGTAGGTCTTTAGGGCCATCTCCTGTTATCCTGTGTACTACAATCTCAGGTGAAAGCTCGCTTATGCAGTGCATTAGAAGCTGTATATATTCTTGTTCAGAATAAGTGTAAATCTGGTTTGCCATTAAGGCAAGTCCTGTATTTTTAAGTATATGAAGGAGCTGTAATTTTATACCTTGAATACCCATTTTATTAAGGTAATGGATTGTTTTTATTATGTCATTTTCACTTTCTTTTGGAAGACCAAGTATAATATGTGTGATAACATCAATCCCACGGCTTCTAAGCTCTTTGACAGTATTATTAAAAACATCAAGCGTATATCCACGTCTTATAAATTTTGCGGTTTCTTCATGTATAGTTTGCAGACCAAGTTCTATCCATATAGGTTTTATTTGATTGCATTTCTCAATAAGGCAGTATATTTCTTTATTAAAACAATCTGGTCTTGTGCCAATAGACATTGCAACAATATCTGGATGTTTAAGTGTTTCCATATAGAGCTTTTCTAAATACTCTACTGATGCGTAAGTATTGGAATATGACTGAAAATATGCAATAAATTTATCTCCTGTATGTTTACCATGCTTTTTAATAATATCTATTCCATGTTCTATCTGTTTATAGATAGAATTATGTCGTATAGCTGCAAACTCCCCTGAGCCTCCATTGCTGCAGAATATGCAGCCACGTGTATCTATGCTGCCATCTCTGTTAGGGCACGTCATACCACCATCAAGTGCTATTTTGTATACTTTTGTGCCAAAAGTCTGTTTAAGGTAGTAGTCAAGGGAATAGTAAGGTTTGTCTCCCCATTGTTTAATCATTTAATATGTGCCTTGACAGCATTTGCTACAGCGTCTGCTACACGTGGGTCAAACGCTTCAGGCATAATGTTATTTTCATTTAAGTCTTTATCATCTACAAGAGATGATATTGCAAGGGCAGCAGCAAGTTTCATCTCTTCTGTAATCTGTGTGGCACGTCCTTCTAACGCTCCCTTAAAAATACCTGGAAAAGCAACAACATTATTTATCTGGTTTGGAAAATCAGAACGTCCTGTGCCAATTACTTTTACACCTGCTTTTTTAGCTATATCAGGCATAATCTCTGGTACAGGATTTGCCATTGCAAAAATTATAGCATCACTGTTCATTGAGGCTGCCATTTCTTCGGTAACAATTCCTGGTGCTGACACACCAATAAAAATATCTGTGCCTTTTAACGTATCTGCAAGTGTACCTGTTTTTCCAGATAAGTTTGTCACCTTTGCCATCTCCTTCTGCATCCAGTTAAGGTCTGGTGAAGAAGCAGAGATTATTCCAGCTTTGTCACACATTATAATATCTTTAAAACCATATTTTAAAAGAAGTTTTGTTATAGCAATGCCTGCAGAGCCTGCACCATTTACAACTATATGACATTCTTCTTTTGTCTTGCCAGTTACTTTCAGAGCATTAATTATACCTGAAAGCACTACGATAGCTGTTCCATGCTGGTCATCATGAAAAACAGGAATATCCAGTTCTTTTTTAAGACGTTCCTCTATTTCAAAGCATCTTGGAGCTGATATATCTTCAAGATTTATTCCACCAAATGCAGGTGCAATATTTATAATTGTTTTTATAATTTCTTCAGTATCTTGTGTGTCAAGGCATATTGGAAATGCATTGACTCCACCAAATTCTTTAAACAATACTGCTTTTCCTTCCATTACAGGCATTGCGGCAGATGGACCAATGTTGCCAAGACCAAGGACTGCACTTCCGTCAGAAATAACAGCTACAGTATTAGCTTTAATTGTATAATTGTAAGCTTCTTCTTTATTGTCTGCTATAATTTTACATGGTTCTGCAACGCCCGGCGTGTATGCTATGGCGAGGTCTTCTCTTGAATTAACATGGCATTTGGGTGTTGTGCTGATTTTTCCGTTCCATTCTTTGTGAAGTTTTATGGATTTTTCGCTATTTGTCATCTTTTACCTCTTTTCTGCAGTGTGGCTTTTGCTTATTTGTCCACGTTTGCTTAGTTAAATTTTCTTTTTCTTTTTTATTTTTACTAAAATGATATCATACATTTATTTTTAAAACAAGAATTTACTTTACAATATAAGATTTATTGTGTATATTAATTGTAGGATACATCTGTTTGTTAGAGATTATTTCTTTTGTTTCTATAAATAAATATTTTAATTTTCAAGAGGTTATACAATTCCTGTGATTGCGGAAGCAATGGTAATAATAATTTACATAAATAAAGAAAGAGGTTAATTATGTCAGAATTGGAGAAAATGTCACTTGTAGAATTGCGTATTGAGGGTAGAAAGCTAGGTGTGAAAAATATAACTTCGTATAAGAAGCAGGAACTTCTTGAAAAGCTTCTTGAAATGGAAAAGGCTGCCAGTACAAATGATGTGGCTGTGGAAGAAGATGATTCTGATTCTATTAAGAATAAAAAGGTTAAAAAACCTGAGCGTACTAAAAAAAGTAATATAAATACAGAACAGCAAAGCAGTCAACCACAAAGTGACATGGAACAGCTTGACAGTGGAGAAATACGTGAGGGTATTCTGGAAGTTATGCAGGAAGGTTATGGATTTATAAGATGTGATAATTACCTTCCCGGTGATGAGGATGTCTATGTTTCACCAGCGCTTATAAGAAAATATCATCTGCGTACTGGAGATATACTTAAAGGTAATGTCAGAGTACGCAACCAAAATGAAAAGTTTGGGGCACTTCTTTATATACGTTCTGTAAATGGCATTCTGCCTGACAAAATTATACATAGAGTGAAATTTGAACAACTTACTCCCGTTTTTCCAAATGAAAGAATACGACTTGAGATACAAGGCGGTCCTGTATCTATGCGTATGATGGACTTGATATCCCCTATTGGCAAAGGTCAGCGTGGAATGATTGTGTCACAGCCAAAAACTGGGAAGACTACATTATTAAAACAAGTTGCCAAAGCTGTTAAGACTAACCATCCTAAAATGCATCTGATTGTACTGCTTATTGATGAAAGACCTGAAGAAGTCACAGATATAAAGGAATCAATTATGGGGCACAATGTTGATGTAATATATTCAACATTTGATGAGCTTCCAGAAAACCATAAAAGAGTATCAGAAATGGTTATTGAAAGAGCAAAACGTCTTGTGGAGCATGGAGAGGACGTTATGGTGCTGCTTGATAGCATTACAAGACTTGCAAGAGCATATAACCTCACTGTACAGCCTAGTGGACGTACATTGTCTGGTGGTCTTGACCCAGCAGCACTCCATATGCCAAAGAGATTCTTTGGAGCAGCGAGAAATATGCGTGAAGGTGGAAGCCTTACAATACTTGCAACAGCTCTTGTCGATACAGGCAGTAAAATGGATGACGTTGTATTTGAAGAGTTTAAGGGAACAGGTAATATGGAAATTGTACTTGACAGAAAACTTTCTGAAAAGAGAGTGTTTCCAGCTATTGATTTGCCAAAATCAAGTACAAGGCGTGATGACTTGCTTCTTACGCAGGATGAAACAGAGGCAAACTTTCTTATAAGAAGGGCATTTAATAGTAACAAAGCAGAAGATGCAGTTGAGCGTATTATTGAGATTTTTAGAAAGACGAGAAATAATCAAGAATTTGTTCAGATGATAAAGAAAGTTAAAATTGTTTAAAAAAAAAGGATTGCATTAGAATATTTTGTATGTTATACTTAGGAAGTTGTGTTTTGATGCGTTGTTTGCTTTCCATAGTGCATTATATAATAGAAGAATATGTACTACGGGATTGCAGAATGGAGGTTTATTATGAAAGAAGGAATTCATCCTAATTATTATCAGGCAAAAGTTGTATGCAACTGTGGCAATGAATTTGTGACTGGTTCTACAAAGGAAGAAATCCATGTAGAAATCTGTTCAAAATGTCATTCTTTTTATACAGGACAGCAGAAGACTGTTAAAGCCCGTGGTGCGATTGATAAATTCAATCGTAAATATGGTATCCAGGCTAATTAGAGGATTAAGGCCGGTTTACCGGCATTGTTAATGGTCACAGCACCCGGCAGACGGATGTTGTGGCCATTTTGTTACTTACTGCCTTACGTATGTGTGAAAGTTTATAATGTAATGAAATGGAGGAAAGCTATGAAGTCATCGGGAATTGGAGGTCAAGCTGTATTAGAAGGCATAATGATGAAATATAAATCTGATTATTCTGTTGCTGTTAGAACACCTGATGGTGAAATAAATGTTATTCATGGCAAATGTAAAAGTATATCTGAAAAGTCAGTGTTTTTCAGACTGCCAGTAATACGAGGTATGGCTAATTTTATAGAATCCATGATGCTGGGAATGAGGACACTTACATATTCGGCAGATTATTATGAGGAAGAAGAAGCCTTAAACGAAGCTTTGGACAAAGATGAAAAAAAATCTAAAACTGGGAATTTAGAAACTATATTGACTGTGGTATTTGCAATTGTGCTTGCATTAGGCATATTTATGGTTTTGCCGTTTTTTTTATCACAGCTTTTACATAATATAACTGTAGTCAAATCAAATGCTGCACTTTCCGTAATAGAGGGGGTTATACGTATTATCTTGTTTATTGGCTATGTGCTTGCTATATCACTTATGAATGATATAAAAAGAGTATTTATGTACCATGGTGCAGAACACAAGTCGATAAACTGTGTAGAAAGTGGTCTTGATTTAACTGTAGAAAATGTTCGTTTACAGTCAAAGCACCATAAAAGATGTGGCACAAGTTTTCTTTTTATTGTAATGTTTATAAGCATTGTATGTTTTATGTTTCTTTCTTTTGAAAATATATGGCTGCGTATATTATCACGTATATTGCTTGTACCTATTATTGCTGGTATTTCTTATGAATTTATACGTTTTGCAGGTAATACTGATAACAAAATTGTGGCTTTTTTAAGTAAGCCTGGTATGCTTATGCAGAGGCTTACAACAAGAGAGCCTGATGATGCAATGATAGAGGTGGCTATTGCTTCAATTGAGGAAATATTTGATTGGAGAGCATATCAGAGACGCTTAGAGGCAATGAAAAACAGGCAAGAGGAAAAGGCTAAAAAAGCAAAGAACACAGTTCATAAGTCACGTGCTCAAGTTAAAGAAGAACTTCTTGAAAGAGAACGTGAAAATAAACAGCGTGCCGAGGAACAGGCACGTATGCTTAAAGAAATGGAAGAAAAAGAAGCAGAGCTTGAACGGATAGCAGAAGAGGCAAGAAAACGCAAGGAAGCAAGGTATACAGTGCCAATGCATATAGACTTACAAGATGAAAACTTGATTGGGCTTGACCATTTTCTAGATAAAGATGCAGTAGATGAAATCAGTGCGTCAGAAGAAAATGAAATAGAAGATATAAATAATTTACCTAAGAAACAGACAAAAGCTAAGATAATAAATTTTTCAGATTATAAGTAAGGAGCTGTAAAAATTTTGTATTATGAAAATCTTCTTAAAGAAGGTAAAAACATTTTAAAAAATTCAGGTATAATTGACTGGGATATAGATGCATGGCTTTTGTTTGAGTATGTTACATCAATGGGAAGGGCAGAATATTTTATAAAGAGTTCATGTGTTGCCCAAGAGGAAGCTGTTGACAAATATTTAAATCTTATCAATACAAGGGCGGCTCACGTTCCATTGCAGCATATTACTGGCAGTCAGGAGTTTATGGGACTTAAATTTATAGTCTCACCAGATGTGCTTGTGCCAAGGCAGGACACAGAGATACTTGCAGAATATGTATTCCTGCGGGCTAAAAACAAGCGTATTCTTGATATGTGTACAGGTTCTGGATGTTTGGCTGTATCAGTTATGAAACTTGGAAGTGCTGCCTTTTGTGCTGCTATTGACTGTTCAGAGAAAGCCCTTGAAATCGCAAAAAAAAATGCTAAACTGAATGATGTGAATATAGAGTTTATCCATAGCAATATGTTTGAAAGTGTGACAGGAGATTTTGATATTATAGTTTCAAATCCGCCATATATAAGAACAGAAGTTATAAATACCCTTATGCCAGAGGTAAAGGAGCATGAGCCATTTATAGCACTTGATGGTGGAATTGATGGTCTTAATTTCTATAGGATTATCAGCAGTGAAGCAAAAAACTATCTTAAAGAGGGTGGTATATTGGCTGTTGAAATAGGGTATGACCAAGGAAGACAGGTTGTGAATTTATTTCAAAAGAGTGGATATAAAGATATTTGTATACAAAAGGATTTATCTGGCAATGACAGAGTGGTAGCAGCAGTAAAAAAGTAGCCAGAGTCTATTTATTGTTATCTGTTTAATGAAAGGAAATGAAGTTATGTTTGATAAATTAGAAGATTTAGCAAGAAGGCTTGAAGAGATAAATATGCTGCTTACAGAGCCTGATATTATAGGCGACCAGAATAAATACAGGGAGCTTATGAAAGAGCAGAGTGAGCTTGTACCAATCGTTGACAAGTACAAAGAATACAGAGAAGCTAAAGATGGCATAGAAGACAGCCTTACAATACTTAATGAAGAAAGTGATGAAGAAATGAAGGAACTTGCCAAAGAAGAACTCAATACCTGTAAAGAAAAGGTAAGTTTATGTGAAAAGGAACTGAAAATACTTATGCTTCCAAAAGACCCAAATGATGATAAAAATGTGATTGTTGAAATACGCGGAGGTGCAGGGGGTGACGAGGCAGCTCTTTTTGCGGCAGATTTGTTTCGTATGTATTCAAAATTTGCCGAAAATAATCGCTGGAAAGTAGAGGTTATGAGCGTTAATGAAAACGGAATAGGTGGGTTTAAGGAAATTGTATTTATGGTCATAGGCACAGGAGTATATTCAAAACTTAAGTATGAAAGTGGTGTGCATCGTGTGCAGCGTATACCTTCAACAGAATCGGGCGGTCGTATACACACTTCGACAGCAACAGTTGCTATTATGCCAGAAGTTGAAGAAGTTGATGTCCATATAGACCCTAATGACTGTAAGATAGATGTCTACCGTGCTTCAGGCAACGGCGGACAGTGCGTTAACACAACTGATTCTGCTGTAAGAATTACTCATATCCCTACAGGAATAGTAGTAACGTGTCAGGACGAAAAATCACAGCTTAAAAATAAAGATAAAGCAATGAAAGTGCTACGTTCAAGAATATATGATATGGAGCAGGAAAAAGCCAACAGCGAACAGGCGGCAGAAAGAAGAAGTCAAGTAGGCACAGGCGACCGTTCTGAGAAGATAAGAACTTACAATTTTCCACAAGGACGTGTTACAGACCATCGCATTAAGTATACAAGTCACAGGTTAGATGAGATACTTAATGGTGATATAAATGAAGTGCTTGACAATATAATAGCCGCAGACCAAGCTATACGTTTAAGCCATCTAGATGAGGCAAGCTAACAAAAGCACTAAAAATTAATAAAACAGACTGTTTTATATAATATAAAGCAGCCTGTTTTTTTTAATTATCAATAGTTTTATTGCGATTTGCCAAAAGTCCTGCTATTTCCATCATAAGCCTTTTATCACTTTGTGACATATTTTTAGCTTTTTCACTCAGTTGTATATTAATATTGTATTTTGCGTTGTCTGAAAACATATCTTTGTTATTATCATTAGGGCTATCAATACTTGTATCAAATTGTCCCCAAAGGATATCATTAGGAGTAGTTTTAAGTGCGTTACATATATTAATCAAAGTGTCAACTGACATTTTGACACTGCCACCTTCAATATGAGAAATATGTACAGTGGATAAGTTTGTCTTTTCTGCAAGCTGTGCTTGCGTCAGTTTCATATTTTTTCTGCTGTTTTTAATATTTAAGCCAAGTAATTTTAAGTCCATCAATTCCTCCTAAAGAATAAATCTTTTTAAATTCAGTAAAACGTTCTAGATAAAAATTATTCTACTTATAAGATATCAATATTGCAATAAAATATGAATAAAGTATAATAGATATATATCTTTTCTAAGGATTATACAGCGTGATTTTTTTACAAAAATTACATAAAATATACAATAGCCAGAAATATTAGTTATAAAAGAGGGAGGTATTTATGAGTAAAGATAATATTGATAAGATAGTTAAAGATTTAATTCAAAACGGATGGAAAGGAACAACACACAATGATTTTAAAGAAAAATTAGGTGATGAGTACAGCTATGACCAAATAGAAAGAATAAGAGTGAGGTATAACTATATTTTGACTATTGACATATCAAAGAATAAGTGGTAATATCACATAAGTTAAAAAAATAAAAATAATAAATGCGATGATTAGGAGGAGTACATATTTTCCTGAAAGCACAGAGAGAAGATGGGTGGTGTAAATCTTCGTTTGGGATTTATGGAAGTAGCCTTTGAGCAGTGAACTGAAAGAGTTTTTCTTGAGTAGGCTTCACCGGAGTTTCCCACCGTTACAAGGGAAACAGCATTGATAGCTTTATGCTTGCGTGCTGATAGAGTGTGGAATAATTTATTCTAAATTTAGGTGGTACCGCGGTTTATCCGTCCTAGGCTTTATGCTTAGGGCTTTTTTTTATGAAATGTAACAAGAAATCCTATTTTAAAATTAAGAAAGGAGAATGGCAAAATTATGGTTAAGGGAACAGAACTTTTTGTAAAAGCATTGAGAGAGGAGGGGGTTGATACACTTTTTGCCTATCCAGGAGGACAGGCTATAGATTTATTTGATGCACTATATGGACAAAAAGATATTGAAATGATTATACCAAGGCACGAGCAAGCACTTATACACGCAGCGGATGGATATGCACGTTCGACCGGAAAAACAGGTGTGTGTCTTGTAACCAGTGGACCCGGTGCAGCTAATCTTGTTACAGGAATTGCCACTGCCAATTATGATAGTGTACCTCTTGTGTGTTTTACAGGACAAGTACCTCTTGGGCTTTTGGGAAATGATGCATTTCAAGAAGTTGACATAGTTGGAATAACTAACAGTATATGTAAGTACTCGGTTACAGTGCGCAGACGTGAAGACTTAGGAAGAATTATAAAAGAAGCATTTTATATAGCAAGGACAGGAAGACCTGGTCCAGTTGTTGTAGATTTGCCAAAAGATATACAAAATGGACTTGGAAGTGATGAATATCCCAAAGAAGTAAGTATGCGTGGGTATAAGCCAAGTGAAGGAGTACATGCTGGACAGCTAAAAAAAGCACTGACTGAACTAAAAAAAGCAAAGAAACCATTATTTTTAGCTGGTGGTGGAGTAAATATTTCAGGTGCTAATGAAAACATGAAAAAACTCGTTGATATTACAGGTATACCAGTGGTTACGACGATAATGGGAAAAGGAGCAGTGCCATGTGGACATAAGATGTATCTTGGAAATATAGGCATACATGGAAGTTATGCTGCTGACCGTGCTGTAAATGAATGTGATTTATTATTTTCAATAGGAACTCGTTTTAATGATAGAATAACAGGCAAAATCAGTGAATTTGCACCAAATGCCAAGATAATTCATATTGATATTGACCCTGCGTCTATATCTAAAAATATAGTAGTTGATATACCAATTGTAGCAGATGCAAAACTTGCAATAGATGCTATGATTCCACAAGTCATGCCTATGAAAATTGACAAGTGGGCAGGGCAAGTGCTGGAATGGAAAAAAATGCATCCAATAAATATGAATAAATATGAAGGACTTACACCTGAAAAAATTATAAGATATATCAATGAAAATTTTGATTCGCCTATAGTTGCTACAGATGTAGGACAAAATCAGTTATGGGTAACACAGTACTTTGAGCCGCAGGGCAATGGTAAACTGCTTACATCAGGAGGTTTAGGGACTATGGGATATGGGCTTCCAGCAGCTATAGGTGCTAAACTTGCCCATCCTTCACAAACAGTTATTGCAGTATCAGGTGATGGTGGAATACAGATGAATATACAAGAACTCGCCACAGCAATGGTTTATGGTCTTCAGGTTATAATTGTTATATTAAATAATGGGTATCTTGGCAATGTACGTCAGTGGCAAGAAATTTTTTATGGAAAAAGGTATTCAGCAACGTGTTTGAGATATCGCAAAAGCTGTGGAAAAAGTTGTCAGAGATTAAAAGATGGGGACTCCACTTGCCCACCATATATTCCTGATTTTATAAAGTTGGCTGAAAGCTATGAAGCACATGGAATAAGAGTATTTAAGGAAGAAGAGTTAAAGAAAGCATTTGACTATGCAATGGCATTTAAGGACGGACCAACTATTATAGAATGTATAATAGACAGTGATGCCAATGTATTTCCTATGATTCCAACAGGAAAAGGATTGGCAGACATGATAATGTGTTAAGAATTAAGAAAGAAAGGAAAACCAAATATGAAAGTAAAAAAACGCTGGATATCACTCTATGTAGAGAACCAGATTGGCGTGCTTGCCAAAATATCAGGAATGTTTGCTGCAAAGTCATATAACCTTGATACATTGACAGTCGGTGAAACACAAGACCCTTCTGTATCAAGAATCACAATAGGGCTTACAAGTGACGATATGACATTTGAACAGATTAAAAAGCAGTTAAATCGCAATGTGGTAGTTATAAAGGTAATTGATATTTCGGAAGTACCTATACACAAAAAGGAGCTATTATATATAAAAGTAAGTAGCTGCTCAGATAAGGATAAATCTGAAATATTCAGGATGGCACAGGTTTTCTCACTGGACATAATTGACTATAACAAAAATTCTGTTATTGTCCAGTGTGTAAAAACAGAAGACAAAAATAATGATATGATAGCACTGTTTAATAAGAGTTTTATTAATAGAATTGAGGTTGTACGTGGAGGAAGTGTAGCAATAGAGGCACTGTCTACAAGTGACAGATAATAAGTAAAACGGGTTAGTTGTGTTTATAATAAAAAATTGCAAGTTGTGTTCTATTATGCAACTCAAGTTTTTCTAAAATTGTACTTAAATAATTCCTAACAGTGCCTTCGCTGAGATAAAGCCTAGCTGCTATTTCTTTATTACTAAGACCATCTGCTATAAGTTCTATTACCTTTAGTTCACGTTCATTTATATCATAGGAGGTATAGTCAAATTTAGGCACAGAGTTTAAAAGTTCTGGTATTTTAGATATTATCTCTGTGCCAAATACACTCTGACCAGAATATACGGCTTCGAGTGCTGGAAGTATGCTTTCATAATTGTGTTTTAAAAGATATCCTTTAGCACCAAGTTTTAAAGCTTGTATAATATATTCATCATCAAGAAAAGTTGTAAGAAGCAGAATCTTTGCCTCTGGATATTTTTTTAATATTGTTTCTGTTGCCTCAAGCCCGCTTATACCTTTCATCTGTATATCTGTAAGAAGTATATCAGGTTTGTGTTTTTCATAGAGTTTAATAGCATCACTGCCATTTGAACCTGCTTCAAGGACTTTTACTGTTCCAGAAGCTTCAAGTATAGCCTTAAGGGCACTTGTAACAAGCATATCGTCATCTATAATTACTATATTCATATATATTGCCTCTTATATCTTCTATTTTTTTCTAGCTTATATTTTAGGTACAGTTATAAAAATACAAAAACCACTTTGAGTGTGTATTTGCAGAGAGCCACCAAGTGTATTTACTCTTGAGTATATATTGGATAGCCCTATACCAGAACTTCCACTGTTGTTAAATATGTATTTATAGGCATCAGTATTACTCGCAGTAGTGCCATTGTCCTTTATTATAAGTTGATACATCGCAGGATGTTCCCTAATTATGATATTGACATCTGTTGCATTACTATGTCGGCATATATTATTTAAACTTTCCTTTAATATTGCTATAAATGAAAATTTCACCTCACGTGGGATATCTGTTCCCATATCATAGACCATATTTGTATTGCAAAATACAAAATTATTTAGAATTGTTTCTGCAGTTTCTTTTAAATTAACTGAATCATCATGTAGGTTGTGGACGCTTTCACGTATGCTTTCCATAGCATTATTAAGCGAATCATGCAGATTCTCTAAGGTTTTGGCACAGTTGTCATCTTTATTTACTGTTTTAAGCACACCAGTAAGTAGTATTGAGCGTGAAAGTATATGTCCTACATTATCATGAATTTCTCTTGCAATTCTGTTTCTTTCTTTCAGTGTTGCATTGTAAATCTCGTAGTCCTGTTTTTCTAACAAGGACTTATTTCTAAATTGTAACAACAAGTTGTTTTCTATGGTGTCATCCCTTATTTTATTAGACTCTGCTAGAAATTTATTATATCTTTCCAGAATAAAGCTTAAATAACATGAGATTACTATTCCAAGAAATAACATACACAAAAGCAAGGGTTTAGATATACAGTTAAACAACAGGCTGGTTATAAAAATTAATGTTATAGCAAGTGCCAAGTATCCTTGAAAATACACTGAGTTATATAAAATTAGAGGAGACATTGTTATAAATTCAGGTACTATAAATGAAATTATAACATAAAGTCCTGATATTATAAAAGCGAAATTTTTATTAGAAAAGAAGTATGACAGTGAAGAAATGATTATTGAAATAATAACTATAATAATAAACTTATCAGAGAAAAAATTTGTGTTATCTACTGCGAGTTTCGATAAAATACAGTATGTAAAGATAATAAACTGAGGTGCTGGTATTTTCAAAGTATATGCCCCCTTTATATGGTTGATAGTTACTTAATTATCATATTTATTATATCTAATAAAGTGACATTTGTCATCTTAATGATTGACAAGTATCACTTATAATCAGAAAAAAGCAGTTGTATATTTATAGCAGATACAAAAATATACAGTCTTAAATGGAGGTTAATAAGTTTAATATGGTAAAGGTAGAAAATTTAGTAAAGAGGTATGGCGGTATAGTAGCTCTTGACCATTTAAATATGGAAATAGGTGAGGGTGAAGTATTTGGGCTACTTGGACCAAACGGAAGTGGAAAGACAACGGCAATAAGCTGTATGTTAGCACTTCTTAAATACGACAAGGGTAAAATTGAAATATTTGGAGAGATTATGAGACCTGACAGTTATAACGTTAAAAGGCAGATTGGAATTGTACCACAGAATGTTGCAGTATTTGATGAGCTTTCTGTATATGAAAATATTGATTATTTCTGTGGACTTTATATCAAAAATAAAAGCAAAAAAAAGAAACTTGTGAGTGATGCGATAGAGTTTGTAGGAATTGGAAAGTATACTAAGATGAAGCCGCAACAGCTTTCAGGAGGATTGCTTAGAAGGCTTAATATTGCGTGTGGAATAGTACATAAACCAAGATTAATTATTATGGATGAGCCTACCGTTGCCGTAGACCCACAGAGTCGCAATAAGATTTTAGAGGGAATACAGGAGCTTAACCATATGGGAAGTACAATTATCTATACATCACACTATATGGAAGAAGTGGAACAGATTTGCACTAGGATTGCAATAATAGATGGTGGCAGATGCATAGCAAATGGAACAAAAGAAGAACTTAAAAGTATGATAAAAACAGGGGAAACTATAACTGTAGAAAATATAACTGTCAGTGAAGAACAACTTGTAGGAATAAGAAGTATACAACACGTTTTTGATGTGGATTATAAAACCAATGTACTTGTTATAAGATGTAGCAGTGCTAGACATAATCTTGTAAGGATTATGAATTATATGCAGGAGAATGATATATCATTTGGAAGGGTATTTTCGGAATTGCCTACATTAAACGATGTATTTCTTGAAATAACTGGAAAACAGCTTAGAGATTAGGCAAAGAATTTATGATTACATGATTGGAGGGAAAGTGTTATGCTACATTTATTTAAATATCGTATTATTAGCATTTTAAAAGAAAAACAAGTAGTTTTTTGGTCTATGCTTTTTCCTATACTGCTCGCAACAATGTTTTATCTGTCATTTGGAAGTTCTGATAATGATATTGAAACTATTAATGTTGCACTAGTTAAAGAAAATAGCTCCGAGATGTCAGAAAATTTTATTAAATATCTTGAAATGTTAGACAGTGATGATTCAAAGTTAATCTCAGTTAAAAAGCTTTCTAAGGAAGAAGCAAATAAAAAATTGGAAAAGCTTGAAATTACAGGTATATATTATGCCAACGAGGAGCCAGAGCTTGTTGTTATAAGCAATGATACTAGTAGCAGTATACTAAAATCTCTTTTAGATACTTATAATGGGCAGGCACAGATATATAAGGATATTATTTTGGAAAAACCCGAAAAATTGGAAACTGTTACAAAGTTAGATTATATAGAGTTTGTCGATGAAACAACACTTGGAGGAAAAAGTGTAGATGGGGAAATACAATATTTTTTGGCACTTATTGGCATGGCGTGTATGTTTGGATGCTTTATTGGACATCAGATTTCTATACAGTTGCAGGCAAATGTTACTTCTGTAGCACTGAGAAGAGCAGTGTCATCTATAAGCAAATTTAAGCAGATTATTTCAGATACACTAGCAGGAGTTTTTATACACTATATTAACCTAGCATTACTACTTTTCTATTTAATTTTTGTGCTTCATATAGATTTAAGCGGAAATATTGCTAAACTAGTTGGAATATGTATTGCAGGTGGTTTTATAGGTGTAAGTCTTGGAATATTTGTTGGAACACTGTCACAAATAAAAGAGGGTATAAGAATAGGAATGCTTGTATCAATAGGGCTTGTGGCAAGTTTTTGTACCGGTCTTATGGTACCTAGTATTAAGGGAATAATTGAAGATACTTGTCCAATATTCAACAGGATTAATCCAGCAGCAGTTATAACAGATGCAATATATAGCACTAGTATTTATGATGACCCAGAAAGATATACACTTGATATAGTTATACTTGTTATTATATCTGCTCTAATAGGTGTTGTGACATTTATAAAAACTAGGAGGGAATGTTATGACAGTATTTAATTGTTATATGAAAATTGCATGGAAAAATATTGCAACAATAATAATGTATTTTACCATATTTACTATTGTAAGTCTAATAATGACTAGTACATATAAAGATAATGAAAATCAGTTTACTGGAACAAGGCTTAATATAGGAGTTGTAGACAAAGATAAAAGTCAAATTTCAGAAAATATTATCTCTTATCTATCTAAGTTGCATGATGTAGAAGTGATGAAAGACGATATTAAACAACTACAAGAAAAAATGTACTATTATGAAAAAGATGCGATAATACAGATACCAGAAGGGTTTTCAGAAAGATGCATTTCTGGCAGTTCTGTTATTAATATCACACAGCAGCCAGGCAAATATGACTATATTTATCTTAAAAGCCAGATAAACGATTTTATAAATCGTATAGTAAAGTACAATTGTGTAGGCTATTCTATCAGTGAAAGTTGTAAAAAGGCATTAGTCATAAATAAAAGTGAAGTGACTTTATTAAATGTAAATGGCAATAATGGCAGGATTCCAGTATTTGCATATATGTTTAGATATTTTTCATATATAAGCATCACAATACTTGGCAGTGTGTTGGGTATTATTGTATGTTCTTTCAGAAAAAAAGAAGTAAAGAATCGTATAGCGGCATCGGCAGTTCCAGTGAAACGGCAGTCCGCAGAAGCATTACTGGCATTTATAGTTATTGGTATCTGTATATGGTTTAGTTTTCTTGTAGTTGTATTTATTTTACATGGCAAAGAAATGATAGGTAATATAAATATGCCATATTATCTGTTAAATTCATTTACAGTTATGGTCTTGTCGTTGTCTATAGCATTCTTAATAGGTATAATTGCTAAAAAATTGTATATAGTAAATATGATAATCACTCCTGTTTCACTCTTTATGAGTTTTTTCGGTGGAACGTTTGTTTCGCTGTCAGTGCTTAATAGTACAGTGAGAAAAGTGGCAAGGTTTATACCAGTATTTTGGTATGAAAAAATTAATGACACATTGAGTAACTATGCAAAACTTCCTCAGGAAGTAGCAAAGGAAGTATGGTACGGAATTGGAATACAGATGCTTTTTACTTTAATGTTTATTGCTATGGCACTTGCTGTAAGCAGATACCAGAGACAAGAACGTTAACTGATTTATTATCTAAAATGTTTAAGGAAATCTTAAACTTGTTTAATGTTTTCTTAAACATCTTGTTGATATATTGCATATGCCACCACTGTTATGGTAAATTTATAAAACGTTGGGAGGTGGTTATATGAATAAATCTAAAAAAGTATTAAGCATGACATTTCATGGGGTATTTGCAGTATTGTGGGTAATAGTGCTGCCAGGAATTATACTTACATGTTTTGTAAATGATATTTTTGTTATAGTTCCTGTGCTTCTAGTTCCAGTTATTGTTATTCACCGCAAAAAAGTATTTAAAATTGCAGAAAGTGCTAAAGAGCAGTTAGAGCATTGTATAAACCAATATTCTATTATTGCAATTGCTTTATTTTTTATGACAGTGCAGATTGTATTACAGACCTATATAGGATATGAAATGGCAGTAACACCTGCTGGTGATAGAAATATTATATTTAAACAGGCGAGCGAGATGGCATTGCACAATGTATTTAAAACAAGTGATGAATACAATTTTTATTTTCTGCGTTATCCTAATAATCAACTGCTGCTTATGCTTGAAACAGTCTGGTTCATGATGCTAAAAACATTAAGAATTACTAATTTTCTCTATGGTAATATGGCTTTAAATATTATAGCGATTGATTTGTCAATAATAATCTGCATGGTTATAGTGTACAGAAAATATGGTAAAAATTTTGCAATATTTTTTCAGATAATGACGGTAATATTTATACCATTTTATACGTATGTGCCTTTTGTATATACAGATACACTTGTGCTTCCTATCGTTGCGGGAATATTGCTGTGTTATGAACTGCTTGAGGAACACTGGAATAAAAAAAGAGCAGAAGCAAAAGCAGGATTTGGTATTATATTGTGTGTAATGGGAGTTCTTACATGGATTGGCTATGCACTAAAACCTACTGTTGCAATTATTACATTGGCGTGTTTTATTCATATGGTCATTGCTAAGGAATGGAAAAGAGGACTTATAAGTTCACTTGTCATTGTTTTGGTTTTTGGCACCTGTATAAAAACATTTAACATCGTTATGGATAAAATGGAAGTGGTAGACCAAACAGATTATGACACAGAAAATTTTCCGTATTCGCATTGGATTATGATGGGGTTGCAGGGAACAGGCAACTATAGTCTTAAAGATAGAGAGTATACAAGTTCGTTTGAAACAAAGAAAGATAAAGAAAAAGCAAATATTACAATGATAAAGCAAAGGCTTAAAGAGTATGGAGTTAAAGGACTTCTGCTTCACCAATATATAAAAGCAATAGCGACTTGGTCAAATGGAAAATATGACATGGAATTTCATCTGCAGCGACAACCAAAGAGAAATTCGTGGTTACAGGAATTGTTTTTTAAAAATGGTGCATTTTATCCTTTATATGATGGATATTGCACAATATACCAGTGTATACTTTTAGTATTTATTATGATATCGGTTATATATGGTTTTAGAAAAAAAGAAATTGATTCTGCTGTAATGTGGAAATTAGCACTTTTTGGGCTGTTTTTATTTCTATCTATATGGGAGACAAAGTCCAGATATGTAATGCAGTTTATACCTGTAATGTTTTTAATAGTAGTGGATATGTTTGTAAAAATTAAGAGGAATTTGGAAGCGTCATATATATTAAAGAAAAAAGATTGTAATTTAAGTATTGCTATGATAAAATAACAAATTATGGATGGTTTATTCTTATACTAGAAAATTTAGAAAGGAAAAAGACATATGTCAGGACATTCAAAATTTGCAAATATAAAACATAAAAAAGAAAAAAATGACGCTAAAAAGGGAAAGATTTTTACTATTATAGGAAGAGAATTAGCAGTTGCAGTTAAAGAGGGAGGAGCTGACCCTGAGAATAATAGCAAGTTACGCGATGTCATTGCCAAAGCAAAGGCTAACAATATGCCAAACGATACTATCGACCGTGGCATCAAAAGGGCAGCAGGTGATGCCGATGGTGTCAATTATGAAGAAGTGACATATGAAGGATATGGTCCAAGTGGCACTGCAATTATCGTTAAAGCACTTACAGACAATAAAAACCGAACGGCAGGTAATGTACGCAATGCCTTTACAAAGGGAAGCGGAAGCGTAGGCACACAAGGATGTGTGTCATATATGTTTGATGAAAAAGGTCAGATTATTATTTCTAAAGAAGAAATGGATGACAATGGAATAAATATGGAAGCCGATGACATAATGATGCTTGCATTAGATGCAGGTGCAGAGGATTTTACAGAGGAAGAAGATTCCTACGAGATAATTACATCCCCTGATGATTTTAGTGCAGTGCGTGAAGCACTTGAAGCAGAGAAACTGCCTATGGTAAGTGCAGAAGTTACAATGATACCACAGAATTATGTAACTCTTACAGATGAAAATGATATAAGACAGCTTACACGTACACTTGATTTGCTTGATGATGATGATGATGTTCAAGATGTATACCATAACTGGGAAGAGTAGTAATGTACAAATTTTTTTAATTCCCTTTTCTGAAAGACCAGTTCATTCTGTTCAAAATTAATAAGCTTTCACTATAAAATCAAGTCATTACTGTCTTGTTTTACTTTTCAGTGTGACCAGAATAGTAAAAAAATAAATTAGAAAATTAACTTAGATATATTATTTTTTAGGCATTGGTATATAGATTCCAGTGCCTTTTGTGTCATATATTATTATAAATGGGTATGTAATGAAAATTTAATTTAAAGTAATTGAAATATAGCAGTTAAGATGGTATAATTATATTGTTTTGTTGCTACAATTTAGTGCATAGGTCAGATAGAAAACTATGTTACCATATATTACATAAAAATAATACTAAAAGTGCGTAAAAAGACATTATATTGCCATTTTTTGGTTTTATACTCTTTAGTTACTAAAAGTAGATACGTGTTAGAGCGTAATAGTGGAGTTTGCAGGTTTTGCTAAAAAATATAGTGCGGAGGTGTCGTTTATGAAGAAAGTTTTAGGAATTAATAAGAAGTGGAAATGGATGGTGTTTTTAACATCGGTATTTTTAATGGTGTTTACAACTGCATATGCGTTTATGGAAAAGGATAAATCATATGCCGCGGATGAGGAGATAACTGGTTACTATTTGCAGGATGGTGATGGAATTGCAATAACAGATTCATATGTAATGCGAAAAAGAAAAGATACATTTAGTATACCTGTGACAGATAACTTGAGCATTCATTGGCAGCTTTCATCATCAGGTATTTTGCAAATTGGTCAGGATAAAGATGCTACAAGTGGTAATACTGTAAACAACTTTGAAGTAAATGCCCATCAGATGGGTTCTGTTACTCTTACTATATCAGTAACTTCTAATGGCAAACCAGTACCAGAATTAACAAATAAGAGTTATCATATTACTGTAGGATTTTCTATTAATGAACAAATTACAGCAACGGATAAAGTTAGAATGTTGAGATTATTCCGTGAACAAGATGCAAGCGATGAAAGGAATAATAGAAAAGCTCTTATAATGGATTATGACGATGATGGCTCTGGCAATCCAACAACTCAAATATTTTTTGGTTCTGATGCAACTAAAGAAGAGCAACTGAAGAATTTAAATTTGACTTTTGGCAATGCTAGAACAGACCAATTAAATATAGAATGGAGTTCTGGCAATGAGGATATAATTTCAATTGACCCTACTTTAAATGATGATGGCGGCGGTATCGTTGCACAAGGTGCTGGTCGTACGACTTTGTCTGTTACATGGCAGGATGGTACGGTAACATACCAAGATGAGATATATGTTTTTGTAAGACCTAAAATTACAATTGATGGAGAGAGTGTTGGCACAGATTCTGAAATTGGAGATACAACTCGACCATTGGAAGTAACTAATGGAACTAAAATTTCTGTATCAGTTAAAAGGCAAGCGAACGAACTTGTAGGTATTGATGATAAACTTGTATGGGTTATTGCGAAGCCTGATGGAGGAGGTTCTGCGCTTGTAAATGATTCTCTTAAGAATTCTACGGAGGAATATAAGGATCAAGCAAGTCTTGAATGGTTAGAGTCAGAGAATTGTTATAGAGTAAAAGCAAAAGCCGGGACGTATTTTGTACAGTTTTTTGTTATAGGTACATATAAGGATTTTGATACAGCCAAAGATCCAACTTATTGCCAATGTAAACCTGTCAGTGTAAGAAATGGTGTATATGTACAGAGTGAATTTGAAAATTATAATAATAGATATGTAAGATTGAATGTTGGTGGTAAGTTTAATTTTCCGGAGGCATTTAATATAACTAATGGTACTTTTGATGACTATTTTGATGTTCTTATAACTGGTGTAACTAATGAGAATGCAACTGGTCCTGCGATGAGTGATGATGGAAGTGGCATTATCAGTTTTGCTCCTGGTGAAAATCAAAAAATTATTAATGCAAATAAATTGGGCACAGTTACTATTGAAGTTACTGCTAATGGTAGTATTAGGGCTTCGGAATTAAGAGATATAGACCCTAACCAGAAAATATATATAACAATTGTAGTAACTGATACATTTACACTTAATTATTCTGAGGTGGAGATGTCTATTGGTTCAGAACTGGCTCTGTGGGGTGTGTTAGCTTCTGGTTCAGATGCAGGCAGTAGTGACGAGGTAGAATACAGATGGGACACAGACGATACAAGTAAATGTATTGAGATAAATAATGAAGTAAGAGATCATGCAAGTGTTAAAGCTCTTAAAACAACTAAATCAGGAACAGTTAATGTTATGTTGTATAGGACTCAAAATGGTGTAACCTTGGTAGCAACATGTGCAATCAGAGTAAATACAACAACTGCTAGTTTTCATATAGTACCTTCTAAACTTACTATGAAGATTGGTGAAACACAGACTATTAAAACTGACCTTAAAGACCCATATACATTGGCATGGCTTTCCTCTGACCCATCTATTGTTACAGTGGTTGATGCAAAAACAGTTACGCCATCTGCACAAGTAACAGCTAAAAAGACTGGTAGTGTAATCTTGACAGCGGTAAATGCAGTTAATAATGTATATGCTATATGTACAGTTACTGTTGAACAGCCTGTAACAGAGCTGGAAATAGGAGTAGGTGGTAAACAACTTCCTAGTACGTATGAGGTAGAACTTGCACAGGGATTTGTGTTTATGGAACCGTTATATAAGCCTAATAATGCTACAGAGAAAAACTTTAAGTGGGAATCAACAGATAGAACAGTTGCTACTGTTGATGATCAAGGTAAGGTTACTCTCTTAAAAGAAGGCACAACAAATATTTCAGTTAAATCAAGCATTGCATCAGATACTGTTCAGCTTAATGTAATAACTAAACCAGAAGAAGTCAAACCTCTAACATCTATCAAACCTGATGTAACAGAGCTTAATATGATTAAAGGTAATACTCATACAGTGAACCTTACATTAGAACCAAAGGATGCGACTAACTCAAATGTTACATGGACTTCTCTTGATGAAAAAGTTGCAAAGGTTGATGCTACAGGCAAGATTACTGCTGTTGGTGTAGGTACTACTAATATTATGGTTGAAGCAGTGCTTGCAGATGCAGAGGGCAACAAGGTTAAAGCCCCAGCAATTAAAGTTAATGTAAGAGAGAAATTACAGTCAATAGCATTTGAATCAAAAGCTACTTATATAAATGTAGGTGGTACAAAAGAAATAGCAATTATTTACAAACCTGATGAGAATGTCAACAAAGAGGTAACATTTAAGTCATCAGATACGTCAATATTTACAGTTGATAATAAAGGTGTTATAAAAGGTGTAAAGGAAGGTCAGGCAGTTCTTTCCTGTGAGTCTAAGGAATTAGGGCAGTCAGGTGTTATAACATGTATGGTAACTGTTACAGCGTCAGAGATACCAGCAAAGGACTTTTCCATAATCCCTGCGGCAGAGACTATATATATAGGAGAAACTTTGCAGCTTACTAAAAAGTTTAACCCAGAAAATTCTACTAACCAGAGTGTAACTTGGAGTTCATCAGATACAAGTATCGCATCTGTTAATGCGACTGGTACAGTTAAGGCTGTAAAGGAAGGTAAAGCTACTATATCAGCCGTGTATACAGATACGAAGGACAATAAACCGCTTATTAGAACTAGTGCTATTACTGTTGCAAAAGCTCCAATAAGTGTTACAGATTTTGATGTGACACCTGATACAAATAATATTATAGTTGGTGGCAAGTTCACTATTACACCTGTGTTTAAGCCAAATGATGCAACTAATAAAAATGTTGAGTACCAGTCACTTGATGAGGGTGTAATTAAGGTAGATGAAAAAGGTAAGGTTACAGGTGTTGGTGCAGGTGATGCAATAATACAGTGTCAAGCTGAGGATGGCGGATTTATTGCAACGTGTTTTGTTCATGTAGATAATGCAATTGAGTTTTCACTGTCTCCAGCAACAAAGTCTATAGTTGTTGGAAGAACTTTTAAGCTTAAGAAAGTGACAAATCCAGCTGATGCTAAAAAGGCTGCTACATGGTCAACATCCAATTCATCTATAGCAACTGTAGATTCAAATGGCAAGGTTACAGCTAAAAGGCTTGGTACTTGTACAATTACATGCAAACTTACAAAGTATAATCAGCGTGCAAAGTGTAAGGTAAAGGTTGAGAAGCTTAAATCATCTGTAGGTATCGAAAAGAAGAATATAAGAATCGGTGTTGGTCAGACATATAAACTAAAAAATACTATAAAGACCAATGATACTTCAAAGCCAAAACTCAACTGGAAGACTAATAACAAGCGTATTGCTACTGTAAATGGAAAAGGAAAAATTAAAGGCAAACATGTTGGAACGACAAAGATAATAGCTACAACAAGTGATGGTGTAAAGGCAAGAGCTGTATGTAAAGTAAAAGTTATTCGCAGAGTTTCTAAATTTAGAATTAACAAGGACTATGTGGAAATTTACGAGGGAAGAACCAAAAAACTGAAGACAAAGTTAAAACCAGCTAATGCAACTATAAAGAAGATTAAGTGGACCAGTGGCGATACTAATATAGTAAGGGTAAAACAATCTGGTAAAATCAGAGCTGTATCTGAAGGTGATACTTATGTTACGGCAGCTACCACAGATGGAAGTAATAAAAAAGTAAGGTGTTATGTAAAGGTACTTAAATCAGTTCCTGCTACAAGTATTGTTGTTGCACAATCAAAATTGACTTTACAGAGAGGTGACTCTACTGCCCTTACGTATAAGGTACTGCCAAATGGTACTACTGATAAACTTAAATTTGCATCAGATAATAAGAGGGTAGTAACAGTTAATAAAGATGGCAGGATTACGGCTGTAGGCACTGGTGATGCAACTATTACAATTCTTGCATCAAGTGGTGTTTCTTCTCAAGTAAATATTAATGTAGTTGCACTTAATAAATCATCAGTTACTATGCGTCAGTATGATACAGAAACGCTTAGGGTGCTTGGTGCATCTTCTAATGTTACGTGGTATAGTTCTAATGCAAATATAGCCACAGTGGATGCTAATGGTAAAATTAGTGGAAAGAGTTTAGGTACAACAACTATATATGCATATATAGATGGATGTAGACTGGCATGTACAGTGACAATAACTTCATTATAATATGATTATAATAATTAAGACATAATAACTAAGGCAGGAAGGAGAAAATTTTGCTTTTAAATCTACATGTTAAAAACCTTGCTATTATTGATGAGATTGATGTCAGCTTTTCAGAGGGGCTAAATGTTCTCACTGGTGAGACTGGGGCTGGAAAATCAATAATAATTGGCTCTATCAATATGGCAATAGGCGGTAAGATTCCAAAGGATATTATCAGGAAAGGAGCAGACTTCGCACTTGTTGAGCTGTTATTTTCGGTAGATACAGATGAGCAGAAGAAGTATCTTAAAGAACATGAAATAATAATTGAAGATAATGAAGTGCTAATTGCCCGTAAATTTATAAAAGGACGGAGCATAAACAGAATTAATGGTGAAAGTGTACCTTTATCTGTTCTTAGGCAGGTGACTGCTGTTCTTATAGATGTTCATGGACAGAGTGAACAGCAGTCTTTGCTGTATAAACAGAAGCATATGGAAATATTAGATAGATATGCTAAAGAAGAGATGGCAGAGATTAGTATAAAGTATACAGAAACCTATAATAATTATAAAAAGCTTACAGGTCAAAGAAATTCTGATAACATTTCTGAAGAGCAAAGGCTTCGTGAGATTTCTTTTATGAAATATGAGCTAGGAGAAATAGAAAATGCGGCACTTATTTCTGGTGAAGAAGAACGTCTTGAAGAGACATATAAACAGTTGTCCAACGCAGAGGCAATAGCAAGTGGTCTTAGTGATGTCTATTCTATGACAGGTTCAAATGCAGGTGATACGGTGTCTGAAAAACTGGCATATTCAATAAGAATTATTGGAAGACTTTGTGAATATGATGATAATATAAATCAGTTTGCAGAACAGCTTTCTGAGATTGACAGCCTTGTAAGTGATTTTAACAGGGACATAACATCCTATATGGATGGAATAGAAACAAGTGGTGGACAGCTTGAAGAAGTAGAGAAGCGTCTTGATTTAGTGCGTACTATAAAGGCAAGATTTGGTGCCTCAACCAGTCTTGTCAATAAGTATGCAGATAAATTAAGGAAAAAACTTGAACGCTATAAGGAATATGAACTATATAAAGCAGAATTAGAGAAAAAAATAAAAACTGAAGAAGAAAAACTGAAGAAATTGTCTGCTGTCATGTCAGATATTCGCAAAAAATGTGCAAAAGTGCTTGAAAAAGAGATTGTAGAAGCACTGGCAGACTTGAACTTTTTACAAACGCAGTTTTCTATAGAGGTACGTAGCTTAAATGAATATACATCTAATGGAACTGATGAGATAGAATTTATGCTTTCTACCAATCCTGGAGAAGATTTAAAACCGATAGGAAACTCTGCATCAGGTGGTGAACTTTCAAGAATAATGCTCGCAGTAAAAGCTGTATTGGCTGGTCATGACGAGACCAGTACTCTTATATTTGATGAGATAGACACTGGAATCAGTGGTAGAACAGCACAAAAAGTTGCGGAAAAAATGGCTTTGATAGCGACTGGTCATCAAGTGATATGTATTTCTCATCTTGCACAGATAGCCTCAATGGCAGACGTACATTATTTGATAGAAAAGACTAGTGGAGATTCGCATACAAGCACTCAAATACGTATTTTAGACTATAACGAAGAAGTAGAAGAACTTGCTAGAATACTTGGCGGTGCAAAGATAACAGATGCCATTACTAAAAGTGCAGAAGAGATGAAAAGACTTGCAATAGATTTAAAAAAAAACTTGTGAGTTTGGGACATACTTCAAAAGAAATACGAATATAAAAGGTACAACTGGTACATTATATAATTATGTATGGTTGTACCTTTTTTAGTTTTCTGACAGGAGTATTTAATATGAACAAAAATATAATTCGCACAGATTTAAAGAAAAAATACAGGATTGTACTGGTGATTGCACTGTGTATAAGTATATTTGCAGCTGTAGCATATTATATCTGGTATATAGACAGAAGAATTCCTGACAGCATAATGCTTGTAGAAAACAGGGAGGAAAACTTGGAATTTAATGTACCACTTGAAGGGGAAATTGATGGGGCAGTTGATGCGATAAGCATAAAAAGTGATGGTAGTGTACAAAATGGCAATATACATTTTAACCTAAATAAGACTGTTACAATGAAAGCTGCCAATACAGGAAGTTATAAGGCAAGCCTTAAACTGTTTGGTTTGTTCCACTATAAAAATATACAGATAGATGTTATAAGAGAACAGAAAGTCATGCCATCAGGCAGAGCTGTAGGACTGTATATTAATTCAGATGGGATTATGGTGCTTGGCACATCTGAAATTGTGGGAAAAGATGGTCTTGCATATGAACCAGCAGCAAACATACTAAGGGCAGGAGATTATATTTACAAAGTAAATAATTCTAATGTAGAAAATATAGATGATGTTGTAGAAGTTATACAGGAAAATGGCAATAATAGAGTGACTCTTTATTTAAGAAGGAATGGAAATAATTTAAAAGTGAAGGTTGAGCCGGTACTCGCAGCAGATGGAGAATACAAGATTGGTGTATGGCTTCGTGAGGATACAGAAGGAATAGGTACTATAACATATATTACAGAGGATAATAAATATGCTGCACTGGGGCATGGAATAACAGATATAGATACAGGACTGCTTATTGATATAAAAAATGGAGGAGTTTATCCCGCAAAGGTAAATCAGATAATAAGAGGGCAGGCAGGCTCTCCCGGGGAAATACTTGGCTCTGTAAAACTTGGTAACACATTCTGCCTTGGTACAATAAATAATAATACAAACTATGGTATATCAGGAGAGATTTTTGACAGTAATTATGGATATGACAGTAACAAGGCAATTCCAGCAGCAATGAAACAGGATGTTTATAAAGGAAAAGCGACTGTTAGATGCCAACTTGGCGATGGTACACAAGATTATGAGGTGGAAATAGAAAAGATTAACATTAATTCAGAAGAAAATAAAGGCATGGTGTTAAAAGTTACAGATAAAAGACTTCTTGACAAAGCTGGCGGCATAGTTCAAGGCATGAGTGGTTCTCCTATTATACAGAATAATAAAATTATTGGTGCTGTAACGCACGTATTTGTAAATGATTCGACAAGAGGTTATGGAATATTTATAGAGGATATGCTCTCTGAGTAATACTGTCACATTATGTATGGCGGTATTGTAATAATTTGTCGTAACTAGGGAACATATGTAATTTGTTTGAAACATCTTAAATATTAAGTCGAAAAGTAACATTTTTTTTGTATTGCAGCAATATATTTATATATATATGATTTTATTATAACCCCGTATTATAGAAAGGATATGCCAAGAGGCAGGAAGGGAAATGTGATGCAAAATGTCAGAGTGTTATTAGTTGATGATAACAAAAGAATTGTTAATTTACTTAAAGAAGCCATTACTAAGGAACCAGATATGGAGGTCGCTGGAATAGCCTCAGACGGCGAAGAAGCACTTAGGTTAATTGAGCTTTATAAACCTGATGTAGTTTTGCTTGATTTAATTATGCCCAAAATAGATGGTCTTGGCGTTATGGAAAAATTAAAAAATAGCCCCAGACATACACCCAAAATTATAGTGGTCTCTGCGGTAAGTCAGGAGAGTGTAACAGAAAATGCATTCCAGCTTGGTGCAGCATACTATATACTTAAGCCTTTTGATACGCATATGGTTGTGAGCAGGACAAGAGCAGTTGCTATTTATGATGAAAAAGATAATCGAGTAATAAATACAGTATTTGCAAACCAGCAGAATACCAGAAAGAAAATAGATAACCTAGAAGCAGATGTTACAAATATAATACATGAAATTGGTGTACCAGCACATATTAAGGGGTATCAATATTTAAGGGATGCAATTATTATGTCTGTAAATGATAATGAAATGTTAGGTTCAATAACAAAACGTCTTTATCCAACTATTGCGAAAAACTATAAAACTACATCAAGCCGAGTAGAAAGGGCTATAAGACATGCGATTGAAGTGGCGTGGAGCCGTGGGAAGATGGATACTATAGAAGAGTTGTTCGGCTATACTGTTAATTCAGGTAAGGGAAAGCCTACTAATTCAGAGTTTGTAGCACTTATTGCAGATAAAATAAGGTTAGAATATAAAATGAGAGCATAATAAAAATGAGATACTTTGCTTTATTAGATAAAAAACTCTTTTCAGTGCAAGATATTTAGGGTATAATAAATATGTGACTGAAAAGAAGGAGGTATTTTTGATGAAAAAAGTATTATTTATAGCATCCGAGAGCGTACCATTTATAAAAACAGGCGGACTTGCGGATGTTGCTGGCTCTTTACCAAAGTATTTTGATAAAAATGAGTTTGATGTGAGAGTCATGTTACCAAATTATGCATGTATTCCTGACGAGTGGAAACAGAAAATGCAGTACAACACACATTTTTATATTGACCTTGCATGGCGCAAACAGTATGTAGGAATTCTGGAGATGGAATATGAAGGTGTTAAATTCTATTTCATAGATAATGAATTCTATTTTGCAGGAGATAAGCCTTATGGGTATATACATGAGGATATTGAAAAGTTCGCATTCTTCTGTAAAGCGTCACTGTCTGCACTGCCAAGTCTTGATTTCAGACCAGACATAATACATTGTCACGATTGGCAGACAGGTCTTGTGCCAGTATATCTGCATGATATGTTTATGGAGAATAATTTCTATCATGGAATTAAGACAATTATGACCATACATAACCTTAAATTCCAAGGAATATGGAATTTACAGAAAGTTAAAGACATCACAGGCTTAAACAAGTCATTCTTTACGGCTGATAAACTTGAGGCGTATGGTGATGCAAATTATCTTAAAGGTGGAATTGTTTATGCAGATATGGTCACTACAGTCAGTGATTCATATGCAGAAGAAATTAAAATGCCATTTTATGGCGAAAAACTTGATGGACTTATGCGTGCACGCAGCAATTGTCTTACTGGAATTGTCAATGGTCTTGATTACAATGAGTGGAATCCAGAGACAGACAACCTTATTTACGCTAAGTACAATGCTAAAACTTTTCGTAAAGAAAAAGTTAAAAATAAGAAAGGGCTTCAGAAAGAGCTTGACCTTGCACAGGATGACAAGAAATTTATGCTTGGCATAGTTTCAAGACTTACTGACCAAAAAGGTCTTGACCTTGTTGATTATGTTATTGAAGAAATCTGTGCAGAAGATACACAGCTTGTAGTTCTTGGCACAGGCGAAGAAAAGTATGAACATCTTTTCAGGCACTTTGAGTGGAAATACCATGACAGGGTATCTGCTAATATTTATTATTCAAATGAGCGTTCACATAAGATTTATGCAGCTTGTGATGCATTCCTTATGCCATCACTGTTTGAACCATGTGGACTGAGCCAACTTATGAGCCTTAGATATGGCACAATTCCTATCGTAAGGGAAACAGGCGGCTTAAAAGACACCGTAGAACCATACAATGAATTTGAAGGAACAGGAACAGGATTTTCATTTGCTAATTACAATGCTCATGAGATGCTTAACACTATACGTTATGCGAAGGATGTATACTACAACAGAAGGCGTGAGTGGAATAAGATGATAGACAGAGCAATGGCAGTAGATTTTTCATGGAATAATTCAGCTAAACGATATGCTGAGTTATATAATAACCTGTAAAAACTTACTATGTCAACTACCACCACTTTTATAAGTGGTGGTTTGTACAAGTGAGCCGTAAATGGACTAGCCTAAGTCTTAAATGCCTATGTTATTTTATGACACCATAGAATAATGCCAAAGTTCTATGTAACTGTCAAGGCTTTGTAAACAGCTTTGTGTGGTAGGGACAATCAACCTTATGATAAGCTGTGATAACATTGGCGATGAACAACTACTTTGAAAAGAGGACGAAGCTTGAGAGTTTTCGTCAAAGATATAAGAACAGGCATTAATACCATGTTTTCCAAGCAATTCATCCGACCGCCTAAAAAGGCGGCGGACTTCTTGCTAGCTTTAGTTAAAAAAATTTTTAAAAACTACTTGATTTTTTTGATATAATATATTATACTATGATTTGTTCGGTGCTTATTAAATGGTATCAAAAATATTATGTGCGCGTAGCTCAGCTGGATAGAGCGTCTGACTACGGATCAGAAGGTCGGGAGTTCGAATCTTCTCGCGCACGTTCCAAAACCTTTTCGTACAAAGTGCGGAAAGGTTTTTTATCTTTATTTATCTTTATATAAAATTATGGGGGTTCTATGTTTTGCACAGAGATTTTAAATAAAATAGCAAAAAATTCCACAATAAAAAAAGATGAGCCAATGTCACAGCATACAACATTTCGTATTGGTGGTCCAGCAGATATATTTATTGAAGCAAGTGATACTGAAGAGCTTATAAATATTATAAGATATCTGCAAAAAGAAAAATGGAAGTATTTTGTAATGGGCAATGGAAGTAATCTTCTTGTGGATGATAGAGGTTACAGAGGAGTTATTGTTTCTACAAAAGGAAATGATAATGTACACATTTATAAGGATGGGAATAAAAACTTTATCAATGCTGGGGCAGGAATCCTGCTTTCAAAGCTTGCGTCCATTACTGCCCAAAATGGGTTTGCAGGCTTTGAATTTGCAGGTGGCATACCAGGAACTTTGGGAGGTGCAGTTGCTATGAATGCAGGTGCATATGGAGGAGAGATAAAGGATGTTATAGAACAGGCACGTGTTATAACAATTAATGGTGACATTATAACTTTAAAGAAAGATGAATTAGAGATGTCATACAGGAGCAGTATTATTCAGAAACAGCATATGGTAGTCTTAGATGCACTTTTTGCTTTTGGAAGTGGAGATAAAGAGCAGATTATATCACAGATGAATGAGTTTAACAAACAACGCAGGAATAAACAGCCATTAGAGTATGGAAGTGCTGGCAGCACATTTAAGCGTCCAAAAGGATATTTTGCAGGAAAGCTTATACAAGACTCAGGGCTTAAAGGCTATAGATGTGGTGATATAATGGTGTCTGAAAAGCACAGCGGATTTGTTGTTAACGTAGGAAATGGAACATTTGAACAGGCGATGAATGTTATTGACCATGTAAGAAACGAAGTTATGAAAAACTTTGGAGTAAACCTAGAACTTGAAGTGAAGATATTGTCTGATTAGATACTAGTAATAACAAGTAGATAAAGGAAGGTGGATTTTATGAGGCTTGTAATTGTAACTGGTATGAGTGGCGCAGGCAGAAGTTCTGTTATGAGGATGCTTGAGGACATGGGATTTTTTTGTGTTGATAATCTGCCAGTACGTCTTATACCTAAGCTTACAAAGATTACACTTGAAGAAGGCTCTACTATTGATAGACTTGCAATTGGCATTGACATAAGAAATTTACAGGGGCTTTCTGAATCAGGTGGCATACTTGATGAGATGAAAGCCAACGGATATAGGTATGAGATAATATTTCTTGAAGCAGAGGACGCTGTTCTTATAAAAAGGTATAAAGAAACACGCCGTAATCATCCGTTGGCATTGCAGGGAAGAGTTGACAAGGCGATTGAAGCAGAAAGGCAGGAACTCGCATTTCTTAAAAAACGTGCAGACTATATTTTAGATACAAGCCATATGCTTATAAGGGATTTAAAAAAGGAAGTTGATAAAATATTTCTTGGCAATGAGGAATATGAAAATTTCTTTATAACTATTCTATCATTTGGTTTTAAATATGGCATACCTTCAGATTCCGACCTTGTATTTGATGTGCGTTTTCTACCAAATCCTTTTTATATACCTGAATTAAAGAAACTTACTGGCAATGACAGAGAAGTTTATGACTATGTTATGGACTCAGAAAATGCAGCATTGTTTAAAAATAAATTATATGAAATGATAAGATTTCTAATTCCAAATTATATTACAGAGGGCAAAAACCAGCTTGTTATAAGCATTGGATGTACAGGAGGCAAACACAGGTCAGTAACTATTGCTAATGCTCTTACAAAAGAAATGAAAAAACTGCCATATGGAATTAAGGTTGAACATAGAGATATTAACAAATAATATATAAAAGAGGTCAGGCAGGGGATGTCATTTTCAAGTGATGTTAAAAATGAGTTAAATAAACAACTAAGTTCTGCGAGACATTGCTGTATTGCAGAGTTTTCTGCTCTGTTTGTTTTGACTGGACAAGTGAAAAAATTTCAAAATGGAGAAATTTATGTGAAAATCCATACTGAAAACTTGACAGTTGCCCAAAAATTTTATATCTTATTAAGGAAAACATTTCGTGCAAAGATAGATGTAGTGGTACGCTGCCACAATTTACAGGCTGGTACTATGAGTTACGAAATCTTTGTATTTAAGGAACAAGATGTAGTCAATATTTTAAAGGCTGTGAAAATAATAGACGAGCAGAGAAAGCAGTGGGGGAGCTTATCACAAGTCCATTATTTAATAATACAGAATACTTGTTGCAAGAGGGCTTTTTTAAGAGGTGTATTTATGGCTGCTGGTTCTGTATCCAACCCAGAAAAAGCATATCATTTAGAGATAGCTGTTCTTTCTGAAAAACTTGCAAACCAGATTCGTGAAATTCTTTCTTCTTTTATGATTGATGCCAAAATAACGACTAGAAAGAAATACTTTGTGGTATATATAAAAGAGGGTTCGCAGATAGTGGATTTTCTTAATGTAATTGGAGCACATATTGCTTTGATGGATTTTGAGAATGTAAGAATAGTTAAGGAAGTACGCAATTCTGTAAACCGTCGGGTGAATTGTGAGACAGCCAATATAGACAAGACTGTCAGTGCAGCAGCAAGGCAGATAGAAGATATTAAGTATATACAATGTAATATGGGGTTTAGCAGATTGACGGAGGGGCTTCGAGAAATTGCTTTGTTGCGCCTTGAATACCCTGAGTGTCCGCTGCAGGAGCTTGGAAAACTTCTCAGTAAGCCTATTGGCAAATCAGGAGTAAATCACCGTCTCCGCAAGTTAAGTGATATAGCAAAGCAAATGAGGGAAGATGCTGGCATATACTAGGCCTGCACCCTGCTAAAAGGAGGAAAATGTGCTATGATTACCAAAAAAATCAAAATTGAACTTCAGAATGGTCTTGAGGCTAGACCAGTAGCTGTTCTTGTACAGGTGGCAAGCCAGTATAACAGCAGCATTTATGTTGAATGTGAAAATAAAAAAGTGAATGCTAAAAGCATAATGGGTATGATGACATTAGGGCTTACCGCAGGAGAGGAAGTAGTAGTTTCTGCAAGTGGTGAGGATGAAGAAATTGCAATGACAGATATTGAAAAATATCTTAGTGCGGCGAATGCCTAAAAGGTTTGTTATATGGTTTCTATGTTACATAAAAATATAGTATGATGTTAATTTAGGTTTTTAAGAAAAAGGCTGCCGCAGCAAATAAGCGCCAGCCTTTTTATCTTATATAAAATTTATGAAAGGGGGAATTTTATGGGTTACACACATTTGCATGTGCATACAGAGTATTCGCTACTGGATGGCTCATGCAAAATTGAGGAACTATTGCAGCGTGCAAAAAAACTTGGTATGAATCATTTGGCAATTACTGACCATGGGAATATGTATGGAGTAATTGAATTTTATCGTGCGGCGAAAAATGCAGACATAAACCCAGTAATAGGATGTGAGGCATATGTTGCACCAAACTCAAGGTTTGACAGGGAAGTATCAAAAGGTGATGAACGCTATAATCATCTTGTATTGCTTGCAGAAAATAACACAGGGTATGCCAATCTTATGAAAATAGTGTCAAGAGGTTTTACAGAAGGTTTTTACTATAAGCCAAGGGTTGATTATGAAATTCTTGAAAAATACCATGATGGCATTATTGCACTTAGTGCGTGTCTCGCAGGAGCAGTGGCATCTGCCATTACACGTGGTTCTTACGAAGATGCCAAGAAAGAGGCATTACGACTTAATAGTATATTTGGAGATGGCAATTTCTTTTTAGAGTTACAGGATCATGGCATACCACAGCAAAAAACTGTAAATCAAGCACTTTTAAGAATAAGTAAAGAAACAGGAATTAAACTTGTTGCAACAAACGATGTACATTATATAACTGCAGAGGATGCAGAACCACATGACATACTTTTATGTATACAGACACAAAGAAAAGTACAAGATAAAGACCGTATGCGTTATGAGGGAGGACAGTATTACCTTAAATCACAGGAACAGATGCTTGAACTGTTTCCATACGCTACAGAAGCAATATATAATACAGAACTTATAGCACAAAGGTGTCATGTTGAAATAGAATTTGGTAATTATAAGCTGCCTAGGTTTGATGTACCAGAAGGATATACTGCTTTTAAGTATTTAGAGAAACTCTGTACTGATGGATTGCATAAAAGATATAATAAACCTTCTGATGAGATTAAAGAAAGGCTATCTTATGAGCTTGAAACAATTAATACAATGGGCTTTGTAGACTATTTCCTTATAGTTTGGGATTTTATAAAGTTTGCAAGAGACAATGGAATAAGTGTAGGTCCAGGCAGAGGTTCGGCAGCAGGTAGTATCGTTTCTTATACGCTTGGAATTACAAATATAGACCCCATAAAATATGACCTTCTTTTTGAGCGCTTCTTAAATCCTGAGCGTGTCACTATGCCTGATATTGATATAGACTTTTGTTATGAGCGAAGACCAGAAGTTATAGAATATGTAATGAATAAATACGGTAGAGACCATGTTGTACAGATTGTAACATTTGGTACACTTGCAGCAAGAAATGCAATACGTGATGTGGGAAGGGTGCTTGACCTTCCATACAGCTATGTGGATGTAATTGCAAAATCAGTGCCAATGGAACTTAATATGACTATAAATAAAGCACTTGAGTTAAATCCAGAACTGAGACAAATATATAATGAGGACGCACAGGCAAAAAATCTTATAGATATGGCAAAAAAGCTTGAAGGTCTGCCAAGGCATATCTCAATGCATGCAGCAGGAGTACTTATAAGCCCTGAGGCTGTAGATGAGTTTGTTCCACTTTCAAGAGCTTCAGATGGTACTATAACCACACAGTATACAATGACCACACTTGAGGAACTTGGTCTTCTCAAAATTGATTTTCTAGGGCTTAGAACGCTTACAGTTATACAGGACGCTGCACATATGGCAAAACTTGAAGATGACACGATGATGGATATAGACTACGATGATAAAAATGTATTTGACATGATAGGCACAGGAAAGACTGAGGGGATATTTCAGCTTGAAAGTGCTGGTATGAAGCAGTTTATGAAAGAGCTTAGACCTCGCAATATGGAAGATATTATAGCAGGAATATCACTTTACAGACCAGGTCCCATGGATTTTATTCCAAAATATGTTGAGGGAAAGGAGAGAAGTAGCAGTATAACATATGACTGCCCACAACTTGAGCCTATATTGTCACCAACATACGGCTGTATAATTTATCAAGAGCAAGTTATGCAGATAGTACGAGGTCTGGCAGGTTATAGCTTTGGACAAAGTGACCTTGTACGCAGGGCAATGTCAAAGAAAAAAACTAAAGTTATGGAAGCAGAACGTAAAAACTTTGTATATGGCAATAAAGAAGACAATGTGTGTGGATGTATAGCGAATGGCATTCCTGAAAGTACAGCCAATAAAATATATGATGAGATGATTGATTTTGCTAAATATGCATTTAATAAGTCACATGCTGCGGCGTATGCGGTAGTTGCGTACCAAACAGCATATCTTAAATATTACTATCCAGTAGAATTTATGGCAGCATTGCTTACATCTGTTAAAGATAATCCCCGCAAAGTCTTGTCATATATTATGAGTTGTAGGCAAATGGGGATAAAGATAATACCTCCTGATATTAATTCAGGATATGGTGAATTTCATGTATCTGATGGGAAAATAATGTATGGTATGTCTGCAATAAAAGGAATTGGTACACCTATACTTAAAGATATAATAGCAGAGAGAACGAAAAATGGAATTTTTATTTCAATGCAGGATTTTATAACAAGGATGACTTCAAAAGAAGCCAATCGTCACACTGTAGAAAACTTTATAAAATCAGGTGCTTTTGACTGTCTTTCTGGTAATAGAAAGCAGAAAATGATGGTCTTTGGAAATATTATTGACAGTGTAAACCGTAATAAAAAAGATGCAATAATAGGGCAACTCTCTCTTTTTGATATGGAAGATACAGGACTTGAGCATGCTAATGAAGTACAATACCCTGATGTAGCTGAGTATAGCAAAGAAGAATTATTATCATTTGAAAAGGAAACATTAAGCATATATATAAGCGGTCATCCGCTTGATGACTATGTAGAACTGATAAGTAAAAATTGTACAAGAAATTCCCTTGACTTTATGCTTGATGAAGAAAATGAAAATAATGGTATGGCAAGGGTATATGATGGGGAAAATGTAATTATAGGTGGTATGATTACAGATAAGAGTGTTAAAATTACCAAAAAAAATACAACGATGGCTTTTATAACAGTTGAAGACTTATATGGTATGGTTGAGGTAATAGTTTTTTCAAATATTTATGAACGCAAGAAACATTTGCTTACAATGGATTCAAAGGTATTTGTAAAAGGAAGAGCCAGTGTAGAAGAAGATAGAGCTGGCAAAATTATCTGTCAAGACATAATACCATTTGACGAAGTTCCATGTGAGATATGGATAAGATTTCAAAATAAGAAGGAATTTGAGAGTAAGGAGCAGTTGCTCCACGACAAAATTATGCCTTATGATGGCAATGACATAGTGTGTATTTATCTTACAGAGGAAAAACTTATAAAAAAACTTCCTAAAAGCCAGAGCGTAAATGCGAGAATAATAGTAAAAGAAAGAGTCTTAGAGGAATTTGGAAAAAACTCTGTAGCAATAAAGGAAAAGAGTATTGAAAAATAATCCATTTTATCGTAAAATTTAATTGAAATATTATAGTCCGGCATATAGAATTGTAACAAAAAAACCGGTTAAATTTACATTTAATGTATTTAGAAGGAGGACATTATGAGCAATACTGTTAAAACTATTGGTGTATTAACAAGTGGAGGGGATGCCCCGGGAATGAATGCTGCTATACGTGCAGTTGTACGTACAGCCATTTCGTATGGATTAAATGTTAAGGGTATACGTCATGGATTCGCTGGATTACTGGAAGAGGATATATTCGATATGGATAATCTTTCAGTTTCTAATATTATTCAGCTTGGCGGTACAATCCTTTACACTGCAAGATGTTTAGAATTTAAAAAGAAAGAATACCAAGAAAAAGGTGCAGAGATTTGTCGTAAACATGGTATAGAAGGTCTTGTTGTTATTGGTGGTGATGGTTCTTTTAATGGTGCAAGCAAACTGGCGGATCTTGGCATCAATACAGTAGGTGTGCCAGGTACTATTGACCTTGATATTGCATGTACAGAGTATACAATCGGATTTGATACAGCGATTAATACGGCTATGGAAGCTATTGACAAACTGAGAGATACATCAGAGTCTCATGAACGTTGTTCAATTATTGAAGTAATGGGACGTACTGCTGGACATCTTGCACTTTGGACTGGTATAGCAAGTGGAGCTGAGTATGTTCTTACACCAGAAAAGTACCATCGCAATATCCAAAGAATAATTAAAAAGATTTTAGACAGACGTGAACTGGGCAAGAAGAACCATGTTATTGTAAATGCTGAAGGTATTGGCAATTCTACAGAGATGGCAAAGCTCATAGAAATAGCAACAGGTATTGAAACAAGGGCAACAATTCTTGGACATATACAGCGTGGAGGCAATCCTACTTGTAAAGATAGGGTATACGCTTCAGCACTGGGAACCAAAGCAGTGGAACTTCTATGTGAAGGTAAAACTAATCGTGTCGTAGGTTATAAGGATGGTGAGTTTATTGACTTTGACATAGCAGATGCACTGTCAATGTCAAAAGACCTCGACCCATATTTATTCCATATTACACAGAAACTTACCACAAGATAGTGTATAATATAATAGAAGAAAGTATTTTTTAAAAAGCGAAAGGGGAACATTTTATTATGAAGAAATTTGTTAAGTTTGTATTGGGTGGAGCAGCATTAGCAGGAACAGTATGTGGAGTGGTATATTTTCTGCAAAAAGTATTAGGATGGGATATACTTAAGAAAAAGGATGATGACGACGATTTTGATGATTTTGACGATGATATTGATGATATTGATGACATCGATGACGATGAAGACTCTGATGACAGAGAGTATGTGACCCTTGATATGGAAGAGGAAGATACTGACTCTGAGGAAGAGGAGCCTGAAGGGGATAAAAAAGAAACTGGAAAGACTGAAGAAAACAAAGAAACAAAAGATACTCAAACAGATGATTCAAAAGAACCAGCAACGACTACAAGTGCGGTGACAGAATAGTAGTAAACTATCACCACTTTTATAAGTGGTGGCTTACAATTCATCTGACCGCTAAAGAGACAGCAGAATTCTTGGCAGTCGTAGTTAAAAAATCATAATAATACATTAAGGCTATAGGGATAAAATCCTATAGCTTTTTTTTACTTATAAAAATGCATAACAGAAAATCTAATCAACGATAATATATAGTAAAATTTTAATTAGCCAGAAACGGGGGAAATATGATACAAGAAAAAATTTATGGTTACATGAGAGTATCAAGCAGAGAGCAAAACGAAGATAGACAGAAGTTAGCATTATTACAAATGGGCATACCAGAAAAACAGATTTATATAGACAAAATGTCTGGTAAAAATTTTGAGCGTCCACAATATAAGCGTCTGCTTAAAAAGTTAGATTATGGTTCTGTACTATTTGTGAAGTCAATTGACCGACTTGGAAGAAACTACACAGACCTTAATGAACAGTGGCGAATTATAACTAAAGAAAAAGGTGCAGATATTGTAGTTATTGATATGCCTATTCTTGACACTAGAAAAGAAAAAAACCTTTTAGGAACGTTTATTAGTGATATAGTACTTGCATTGTTAAGTTTTGTAGCAGAAAATGAAAGAATCAATATTAAACAAAGACAAGCAGAAGGAATAGCGGCGGCAAAGGCACGAGGAGTTAAATTTGGCAGACCACCATTGCCAATACCAGATAATTTTGATGAATTATGCCATGACTGGCGCAGTGGTATAATTACAATGAAGAAAGCAGCGGAAATATGTAATATGTGTGAAAAGACTTTTTATAGTAAGGCTGTGAAATATGAGAAAGAACAATTATAATTTTTAGACTTAAATGGTATACTTTTCCAGTTCTCAAAAAAAGTTGAAAACTGATTTTACTATACAGCATATTATACAAAATGTCAAGAATAAAGTTATTACTTTATTATCAAATTACATAAAACATTAAATAGAATTTCACAATCTGAAAAAGTATACTTTTTTAGACAATGTATTGAGAAAGGAGATAATAATCATGAGAAAAAAACTTTTAATATTGGCTTTAGCTGCTGTAGTAGGAGGTTCAACAATTCCGGTAACTAATATTTCTGCTAGAGCAATTCCAGTATTGACATTGAAAGGTGATGCTAGTGATGATCAAGAAGTAGAAGGTGATAGCGAAGAATTAGATGATGCCGAGGATGCTGAGGATGCTGGTCCAGTAACTAGAGGTGATATAATGGTTAGCCCTGCGAAGAAAACAATTAAAATTGGCAAGTCATTCTATATTGATTTATATCCAAGTGATAAATTTGCTGAAGAAAATGAAGACTTACCCGATGAAGAATGGGAAGAACTGATTAATGAGGGTATTGATGATATTACATTTCGTTCTACCAAAAGTTCCGTTGCATATGTAAACAGCAAAGGTAAAGTAAAAGGAAAGAAAAAAGGTAGTGCTATTATCAAAACAACAGTTTCTTTTAGTGATGGTTCAGAGGGTACATATAAAACTAAAGTATATGTAACAAGATAACCATAGAAAAGTAATTTGTTCAAAATAGGGATAGATGATACTAGGAAAAGAGTAGTATCATTTATCCTCTCTTTAAATAAGGTGGTGTATATTAATGAGAAAAAAGAGACATTTGTTAATAGGACTTCTATGTGCAGCGTTGTTGTTACCATCTTTTAATGTTGGTGCAGTAGTAATTAATCGTCACAGTATGGATAATAGCAACAATGATGAAGAAGAATCCTCACATCTTGATACAAAAATTGAAGAAGTTATAACAAATGAAGAAGAAAATGAGACACATATAGAAAAGAAGGATATAGTCGAACCTGCCGATGTTGTCTTTGTTATTGACTCAACAGGTTCTATGTCTCCATATATTCAGAATGTCGCTGACAATGTTGAAACTTTTGCTAAATATTTGGAAGAACAAAAAGATTCTGATGGAAAAAAAGTGGATTTGAATATGAGCGTAGTTGAGTATAGGGATATAACATGTGATGGAGAAGATAGTACTATTTTGCATACCATAGATGGTTCACCATGGCATAGAACAACATCTGAATTAGTAACAACATTGGAATTTATAAAATCACGTGTTAGTGGCGGCGGCGATACTCCAGAAACACTATTTGATGCTTTAGGATATGTAACTGATGAAAAAACATTAAAATTTAGGTCCAATGCACATAAATTTGTTATAGTTCTTTCGGATGCAAACTATAAGGAAAATAATAATTTTGGATTAAATAAGTCATTACTGCTGAAAAAACTAGAAGAACAGAAGATTAATACATCAGTAATAACAGAAAAGCATTATTTTGATGAGTATAAAGATATTATTGGTAGCACAGGAATTGTTACAGATATAAAGTCTAAAACATTTTCAAATGATTTAATGAAACTTGCAGATGTAATTAGAAAGACTATTGAAATAGAAATTATTGATAAAGTTATAAAGCCGGTAAAAAGCATAAAGGTAACATGTAAAGGAGATAACACTATTAAGGTAGGAAATTCTGCAACATTAAATGCCATAATTTTACCTGAAACAGCCGATGACAAGAATGTTGAATGGATAGTAGATGATGAAAGTATTGCCAGCATTGATGTCTCCTCAGATACTATGATATGTAAAGTTACTGGTAAAAAGGAAGGAAATACAAAAATTACCGCTGTAACGGCTGATGGTGGCTTTACTGGAAGTTATGAAATTAAAGTTATATCTGATAGTGATAATACACCAGCTATTGAAATTGATAAAGGAGATATTACGGTAACACCAAATAAGAAAACAATTAATAAGAAAAAAAGTTTTAATATTAAAGTTGCGTTAACAAAAGATTTTATGAGTGATAAAGAGAAAGAAGAAATTGATGATATATGGGAAAGTAATATAGATTCAATTATATATCGTTCTTCAAATAGCAGCATAGCATCTATAAATGCAAAAGGTAAAGTAACGGGTAAGAAAAAAGGAAAGGTAATTATAAAGACAACAATTACACTATTAGATAGCAAGGAATATAACTATAAAACAACAGTATATGTAAAATAATTTTTATTATAATAAATGGCATAGTATTGTTAAACTAGATAGGAAGTTTAACAATACTATTTCAAATATGGGAGGAAATAAAATGAAAAAAATATGGAATAAATTATTTGTATGTACATTAGGTTTATTAACATTGTTTTCTATTGGAAATTTTAATTGTACAGTTTTAGCAGAGACTGGCTTAGATAGTACAAATAAAGTGGAAGTATATGGAGATGTAAATGGAAATGGACGTATTGATACAGGTGATCTCACTATTATGCGTGGCATCATATATGAAGGTGAATATAATAAACCAGAAAATGTAAAAGATGATATTACAGAGGAAGATGTAAGACATAGATTAGACCTTGATGGTGATGGAGAGATAACAGAGTATGACTTAGGTTTAATGCAAAGTTATTTATATGAGGAAAAGACAAGCTTTCCTATACAATTAATGTTGAAGGAGATTACTATTAAGTCATTGCCTGAAAAACATAATTATAAAATAGGAGAGGAATTAAATCTGGATGGAATGATATTAAAAGTAATCCAGAATAATGGCGAATATAGAGAACTAGAAGTTTCTAAATTGGAAAAAGAAGAGACTGAGGAAAGCGATCGAATTGTGTTAAAGTGTCCGAAATTTGATATGGGTAGGTTGATTTTAACAGATGCTATACTTGAAATTACTGGTGATACTGAAAAAATTGGAATTAATAAAATAACAGTAGAATATTCAGAAAAGTATTTGCTTAAAGGGAATAAGACAATGGAAGACAGAATGTTAAAATCTATTAAGAGAGAAGTAACATTTGAAATTATAGTAGAAAATATATCAGACTCAGATGAATCGACTACACCAGTTCCAGACCCAGAACAGCCTAATAAAACAGAAGAAATTGAATTATCTAGAAATGATATAAAAGTTACACCAGCTAGAAAAACAATTAGTAGGAAAAAAAGTTTTAACATTAAAGTTGCTTTAGCCAGAAAAGTTATCGAAAACAGAAAAGTAGAACTTGAAGATATATGGGAAAACAATATTAGCTCAATTAAATTTCGTTCTTCAAGAAGTAGTATAGCATCAGTAAGTAATCAAGGTAAAGTAATAGGTCAAAAGAAAGGAAAAGCAATAATTACTACGACTATTGTATTAACAGATAGCAATAGTTATAATTATAAAACAGTAGTATATGTAAGGTAATGTTTTACAGTATTTGCAATTTATGGTTTTAGTAAGGAGGGAATATATTGAAAAAAACATTAAAAAAGGCAGTTTCATTTATATTGAGTTTTTCATTAATGCTTTCTATGGGACAGATTAGTAATATAAAAAAAACACGGGCGGATGCATCTTTTTATTATATAAATGGTAGGTATTTTGGAGATGCTAATGGCGATGGTCGCATTAGTTCTGCTGATTTAACAATGTTAAGAGGATTTATAAATGGAAACGTTCCATCTGATGAGGTTAAGTATAAGATGGACCTTAATGGTGATGGCATATTGTCTAATGATGATTTGGACTTAATGCGTGGTTATTTGTATGAAGGAAATGTATATTTTCCAGTTGACAGAATACATTATGGCGACTGCAATGATGACAATAGAATTGATATTGGTGATGTTTCAATATTTGCATTAACAGTGCAAGAAAATAGGAAAGTATCTGAGAGTGATTTGGAAAAAATGGATTTAAATGGCGATGGCATATTAAATCAGCAGGACATTGATTTGATAAAAAGTTATGTTATAGGATCAATAAAATATTTTCCTGTTCAGAATATGTTATCTAAGATTGAAATAGCTCAATTCCCCTATAAACAAATATACAAAAAAGGGGAAAGTATAGATACATATGGAATGACAGTAAAAGCAATTAAAAACAATGGGGCTTATAAAGAAGTATATGGGTATTCTGTAAATGGGAATACAAATTATGTTGGAAAAAATCAGGTATCAGTTAGTTATTATGAAGGAGGAGTTACAAAGACAGAATCATTTACTATTATTGTATATAATGATGCAACACCGACCCCAACGCCAACGCCAACACCGACCCCAACGCCAACGCCAACACCGACCCCAACGCCAACGCCAACACCGACCCCAACGCCAACGCCAACTCCAACCCCAACTCCAATCCCAGATTGGATCTCAGATGATTATAATTATTCATGGTCAATACCAACACCAACACCATATGTAAATTCGAATGTTATTTCAGATGCTTGGTCTTCGGAATCAACTAAGCGTCCAATATTAGACAATGAGTCAACATCAAGCAAGCGTCCAATATTAGACAATGAACCAACATCCAGTAAGCGTCCAATATTAGACAATGAACCAACATCCAGTAAGTATCCAGTATTAACATATACATCAAGTCCAGAATCAACAAATAGACCAGATATAGAAACATTGACACCAGAGCCATATCCACAAGAAAATTATTTTCCTAACTTGCATCCATCAGTAACTACAACTCCTGTGTCAACTCAGACTTCTGTACCTGAGCTAGACATAACAACTGCACCAGCAGAGATAGAATCAAATACAGAAAATTATCTTACAGTTTCTGTTTCAAAAATTACAGCAAATGCCAAAGGAACGACAAGTGTAGCTTCTGTGGATGTTAAAACAAACAAAACAGGTGGTTTTTCTATAGATAATGGAGGTAATTCATGGATAAAGATAGGAAAGAACAGTAACAAGAACAAAGCATCCTCAAATGTTTCTTTTGAATCAGATGGGACAATTTATATATTTGTGAGTAAAAATACAGCCGAATCAGCTAGAACAGCTACACTTAATATAACTCATGAAAATGGAAAGGTTAAAGAAAAAATAAAAATTAGCCAAGAAGGTACTAGATTAGTTTTAGATGTAGATAGTATTGGTAAAACAGCAGATAATAATGGTTCTTTTTATAATAATGCTATAAGTGTAAAGACTTCAAATACAGGGGCTTTTACAGCAACAGTAGAGGATGCGGAGTGGTTAAGATTATCATCAAAAAATACTAAATCTTTTGATGAAGGAATATCTTCTATAACACTAAATAATGATTCATATATTTATCTTATTGTTGATGTGAATAATGGTGATACAAGAACAACAACAATCACTATAACACATGAATCTGAAAAACTCTCTAAAAAAGTTACTGTTACCCAGATGGGAAGGGATAGTATATATTTACAAGTAGACAGGGAAACAGCATATTTTGATGACCCCAAACAAGGAATAAGTGAAATAATTACAGTTTCTACAGATGAAAATACAAAGTGGACAGCAACAGCATCAGAAGACTGGATTAAAATATTAAATGATGAATGGGAGTCTTCAGAAAAGTATGCATCTATTGAAAAAAAAGGAAAAGGTGGGTTTTATATTCTAGTAAAAGAAAATGATACATATAAAGAAAGATCAGGAAATGTGGTAATAAGTGCTCCTGATCTTGAAAGTTATGAAATTTATGTACAGCAGGCAGAAAATGAAATATCAATTAATTCCTTATTAGCAGAGATTTCAGTAAAAGTATCAAAAAAATCATTTAAAAAAGGAAAAACATCAAAAATTAAGTTGGTTTATCCAGAAGGATTGTATGCAAGTGACATTAAAGAAGTAACATTTGCAACTAATAAGAAAAAAGTAGCAACAATTAATTCCAAAGGTATTATAAAAGGTCATAAAAAAGGTAAAGCTGTTATCAGTGTAAAAATAAAATTAGAAAATGGAACATCTAAAATCTTTAAGGCAAAAATAACTGTTAATAAAAGAAAAGTCACACTGGCTAAATTCAAGTAATGATAATTCATTTTATACATAGACGATATCATTTAAAAGGTATCGTCTGCTTATTATAAAGAAAGGAAGAAAAATTGAAGCTAATAAAAAAATTGTTGTTTATAATATTTAGTATTTTATTAATAGGAATTTTATTGGAAACATATAAAGTGCAAGCAGAGGATGTTTTTAATGAAATTGAATATATAGAAAGTAATAAAACATCACAAGATTATAAAATAAATAGTTCATGTGTTAAGTCATATTTATTCAAAGATAGTGACAGATACTGTAGAGTTCATGCATTAAAAAATGGTGATGTTTTTATAGGTTATTATGATATTTATTATAATTTACTAAATCAAAAAATTATCAAAGCTGAACTCCCTATATTTGGAGGATTCTTTGAAGGAAAAAATTATAATTATATTGTATGGGGACAGAAAAACCCAGATGAATCAGATTCAGTTGAGGTTATGAGGGTAGTTCAATATGATAAATTATGGAATAAAGTTTTATATGCTTCTATATGGGGTGCTAATACATATTTTCCTTTTGCTTCTGGCAGTTTAAGGATGGCAGAATATCAAGAACATTTATACATACATACTTGTCATCGTATGTATAAGACAGATGATGGGTTGTGTCATCAGTCAAATATGACTTATGAAATTTTAGAATCAAATATGAATGTGATTGATTCGTATTATGAAATATCAAATATTGCATATGGTTATGTTAGTCATTCTTTTAATCAATTTATTATAATAGATGATGAAGCTAATATAATTACATTAGACCACGGTGATGCCTATCCACGTGCTGCTGTACTTATAAATTATCTTACAAAAGCGGGAACTAGTAGTTTTATGAATCCATCTAATAGTATCAATGATGCTAAAGGACAAAAGTATATATTTCCTGACGTACCAGATTATTATACAAAAGATGATATTGTTAATTTACAACAATATTTAAAAGATGGTGATGCTTATTATGTTGAGACATATAATGAGTCTAAGTATGTAAAATGGAGATATATTTTACCATATATTGGACAAATTGGAGATAATGAAACAGGTGCGTCTATAGGTGGGCTAGAATATTCCGATAGCAGTTATATAACAGCAGGAAATTCAATTGTTCAAAAAATGGATACAGACACTAATTTAAGAAATATTTATTTGTCAGTAACTGACCGAAATACTTTTGATACTAATATAAAATGGATTACTAATTATTGTGAAAGTGATGGAATTACTGCTTCTACACCACATCTTGTAAAAATAAAAAATAATAAATAATAAATTTTTGCTTCTATGGGAACATATGAAATATATGGAAAATAGAAAGTCGTTAAATAAAATTTCTTATGTTTTCTTAAATGAAGAAGGAAATATGTTAAGTCCCATTTACACAAAAAGTGGAAATTTATCAGATTGTAAACCTGTTGTTTCCAACAATAATGTAATCTGGTATGTTACAGGTGACAAAGATAGAAATTTATCTTTTTATATTATCAATGAAGAAGGAACTTTTTTAACAAAAACATTGAATCCAGTACCAGAAGAAGGAACTGTGACATTAAAACCAACTTTAGAAATAATAGTACAGCCAACATCTGCACCATTGCCAAGTTCATCTGTTAAAGTTTTGCCAAGTTCATTTCCTATTGTAACACCTTTGCCAACTATAATACCAATACCTGAACCAGAAAAAATACCAGAAGTTACATTAGAGCCAGTAATAATACAAACTGCTTATCCAACATCACAGTCAACATATACACCATTAGTAATAACACCAATGCCAATACCAACACCAATACCAATACCAACACCAATACCAACATTAACACCAGTTCCAAAGAAAACACCAGAATCCACATTAAATGTGTTACCAGAAACAGTATATAACGATAATATAAAAGATAATAATGATTCTTTTATAAAATTAGAAAATGGGTTAAAGATAACAGATAAAGAAACAAAAGCTATATATCAAATAAATAATATAGAAAAAAATAAATATGTAAAATATATAAAAAACACAAAACATAATATTAAAAATGTTACAGTGCCAAATTCAGTGAAAATTAAAGGGAAAACTTTCAAAGTAGTTTCTATTGGAAAAGATGCATTTAAAAATAATAAGAAACTTAAATCAGTAAAAATTGGCAAAAATGTAAAAATAATAGGTGAAGAAGCGTTTTCAGGTTGTCAAAAACTTAAAGATGTTAAAATGGGTAAAAATATAACTTCTATAGAAGCTAGTGCTTTCAATAACTGTAAATCTTTAACAAAGATTACTATTCCTGCCAAAGTCAATAAAATAGGCATAAAAGCATTTAACAATTGTAAAAAATTACAATATATACTTATCAAAACTAAAAAGCTTACAATAAATAATGTTGGAAAGGATGCATTTGGTAATGGATATGCAAATCCAAGAATAAAATCAGATAAGCGTGTATGGAAACGATATCAAGATATTTTTACATCTAAGGGTTTGTCAAGTGAAGCATTATTTATAATTAATCATGTTAAATTAGTAGTTTAGAAAAGTTCAACATAAATAAAATATTTTATTCAAAATTTAGACCAGAGATATTTTTAATTCTCTGGTCTATGTTTGTTTTAATAAATTAGTAAGAAGCTTTTTTTAGTGAAAGAGGTTATTTATATTGTAACAAGATTTAAATATTTGTATTGCAAGTAATAGAATCTAATGTTATTATTTAAAAAGATATTTATGAAAAATGGAAGGAGGCATTATTATGAGAAAGACCCGCATTATAAGTTTAGTAGTTATGTCAGTTCTTGCGTTATCTTTGTCAGTATCTTCTCCAAATAGAACAGATATTTTATCAAGAGCTACTACTACTGCTGCATCTGTTATAAAAACAGAAAGTACACCACAGCTTTTAGAAGATGTAAGCATTGAGACAAGTGCTATAAGTCTTTGGAAATATGATAATAATAAAACAGTTTCATGGTGGTTATTTGAGCAAGAAGAAGAAAAACAAATTATAAGTTATCTTCAAGGTATAAATCTTGGTGATGCTGTAAGCGAAGTTGACATCAATAAATTAACAGGTAAAATGTATGGTATTAAAATGGGGCGTAGGGATGGTACATTTGCTGCTTTTACATGGATTGATGGATATGTTTTCTTAGAGGATGGAACTGCATATAAGGCGGATATTGATTTTGATATGATTGAAAAATACACATGGCAAGACAAAAATGAAATGAGTTTATCATTATTTCCAAATATGTACTATATTGCACAACAAAATGGAGCATGGAATAAAGATTTTTTAGCAAAAAGCAAAAAGCTAAAATCTCATGGTTTAACACTAAGAGTAAAAAATTTTAACGGGACAAAATTAAAAGTAAAATTAAAAAACAAAACTAAAAAGACTTTAAGCTATAGTGAATATTTTTCTATACAGACAAAGATAGATAATTCATGGTATGAAATTCCAGCAAAAGAATCTATGGTCTTTAATGATATTGCAACTATAATAAAAGCTGGTGTTAAGATAGACAAAACATATGATTTATCAGCATATGGTGAACTTCCTGCTGGCAAATATCGTATTGTAGCTGAAGGTACAGCTTCAGTTTTTAATATAAAATAACAAAATAGGAGGATGACAATAAGTTGATAAAATATTAGAAAACTTTATAAAAATATAGAAAAAATTCATAAGATATGTTATAATAGTTTTAGGAGGTGAGCCTTTTGAAATATTATTCAATCGGAGAATTTGCTAAGGCTATTGGAAAAACTACAAAAACTCTAAGGAATTGGGATAAAAATGGGAAATTGAAACCTGCCAGAGTTGAAGATACTGGGTATAGGTATTATTCCGAGGAGCAACTGAATCATTTTTTAGGCTTAAAATCAGAAAAGCAAATAAATAAAAAAATAGTAGGATATTGCAGAGTAAGTTCCCACAAACAAAAAGATGACCTTGAAAGGCAGATAGAGAATGTAAAAACTTATATGTATGCTAAAGGTTATCAATTTAATATTATTGTTGACATAGGAAGTGGGATTAATTACAATAAAAAAGGATTAAATCAATTAATAGATATGATAACTAATTCAGAAGTTGAAAAAATAGTGGTGCTTTATAAAGATAGATTAATAAGCTTTGGTTATGAATTAATAGAAAATCTTTGTGATAAGTTTGGTACTATTATTGAAATAATAGATAATACCGAAAAAACAGAACAACAAGAATTAGTTGAAGATTTAGTTCAAATAGTAACTGCTTTTAGTTGTAAACTTCAAGGCAAGAGAGCTAATAAAGCTAAAAAGATGATTAAGGAATTGCTTGAGGATGATAAAGGCATTAAAGATAATGCTGATTCCAAATACTAAACAGAAGTCTAAATTATTTCAATCGACAGGAATCACTCGTTTTGCTTATAACTGGGCATTAGGCAGAGAACAGGAAAATTATAAAAATTGTGGTATTTTTCTATCTGATTATGATTTAAGAAAAGAATTAACTAAATTAAAAACACAAGAAAAATATAAATAAAACACCAAAAATAAGAAAATTAAAAAAGAAAAAACGCAGATTACAGCGTCAAATATCTAAAAAATATCTAATGAATAAGAAAGGAGATAGTTACTGCTTTATAAACTTTTATAAGTTTTCAGTAACGGATGGAAGAATGGAAAGGTACAAGGAAGAATTTATTTCTTTTATGGTAGAGTGTAATGTTTTAAAATTTGGAGAGTTTACTTTAAAAAGTGGACGTAAATCACCATTTTTTATGAATGCGGGAGCATATGTTACAGGTTCACAGCTTTTAAAACTTGGCAAATACTATGCACAGGCAATACATGAACACTTTGGCGATGACTTTGATGTTTTGTTTGGACCAGCGTATAAGGGGATTCCCCTCAGTGTTGCAGTGGCTATCGCATATAGTGAGCTTTATGGAAAAGAGATACGTTACTGCTCTAATCGCAAGGAGATTAAAGACCATGGTGACAAGGGAATTTTGCTTGGAAGCAACCTTAATGATGGTGACAAGGTCATTATAATTGAGGATGTAACTACATCAGGTAAGTCAATCGAGGAAACATACCCTATTATCAAAGCACAAGCGGATGTAGAGATTAAGGGGCTTGTTGTCTCTTTAAATCGTATGGAAAAGGGAATTTCTACAGATGCGAGTGCACTTGATGAAATACAAGAAAGATATGGATTTGCTGCGAATGCAATTGTAACTATGGAAGATGTGGTAAGTTATCTTTATAATAGGGAATGTATGGGTAAGATATATATTGATAATAATATAAAAAAGGCAATAGATGAATATTATAAACAGTATGGTGCAAGGGCATAAAACTGACAAAATATTATATATCTGGATGGAGTAAAATATGGGCGAAAAAGTATATAAAACTATGAAATCTGTAGGAGCTTTTAATATTGTTATGGGTATTTTATTAATAGTATCAGGAGTAGCAACAGGAACTTTGGTTATTGCAAAGGGTGCAAAGCTTCTAAAAGACAAGTCAGAACTGACATTTTAAAGAGGAGTTTTAGACTGATGAAAGGCATAATGTTAGGCTTATACAATGACTTTCAGTGTATAGCAGAAAAATGTACTTCTACATGCTGTACAGGTTGGAAGATTGTTGTTGACAATGAAGCTTTCAGTCATTTTGAAAATATTAAAGATGCTGCTTTAAAAAATGATATATTGTCAAATATACGTGAAATAGATGGGGGAAAAAAGTTTGTCAATAAAAGTGATGGAAAATGCAGTATGCTTGATAGTGATGGACTTTGCCGCATTCAAAAAAATGCTGGAGAAGAAATGCTTTGTAATACGTGTAGAAAATTTCCAAGGCTTATATCAAAACACAATGGTCTATTGTGGGTTTCAATGGCAGCATCATGTCCTGTTGTTGCAGATTATATTGTCAACAGCAGATTAAAATGGTATATGATTGGCAATACAGGGAATATTTCGCCAATAGATGTGCGGGATATTCCTTTTATTACTGATGAAATTAAGGAATATAAAGGACTTTTAAAAAAATATATTTCAAGTAGTAGCACAGAACGGGATTATATAAATACTTATAAATTGTCCGTAAATTTAGCAGATAGTGTATTAGATATTGTTGTGGAAAGTAAAGAAGTCCGTTATTTAGAGGGTAGTTTTGACTATTTTGAAACCGAAAAAAGTGCTTTACAGATTATTGCACAATTTAGCTGCTTTGACAATATAGTAAAAGAGAAATACAGTTCTGTCTTAGTGACTTATTTAGAATATAGAATATTCACAAGATACATTACAATGCCACAAGAGGATAAATTGTGCAGGACAAGCCAAGTATTTGGTGAGATGGCGCTTATTTATTTTATAGCTTTAAGCAGATATTACACTTTAGAAACAGAACATAAAAAAACAGACTGGGAGATAATTATTAACTGGGTATACAGGTTGTGTGTGCACAGTCTTAAACCAAGTGGTAATCTCCATAAACTATTTTTAGATATTTTTAACCAGACTAATTTGCAGACTTTACATAAATAGCTTTCTTTGCTATAATAAATGGCATGTTTTCTTAATAATAGGAATGGAAAGCATTTTATTCTAAATTATAAATTGGTGATAGAAAGGTATGTTATGAAAAATACAAAAAAGAAAAAAAACAATGTAGTAAAAGTATTTTTTGTCAGTCTGTTAAAATCTATTTTATTTATAATAGTATTGTTATTAGTGGGATTTGCAAGTTATAAAGTATCATATATAATTCTTTCAGACAATGGTGGGAATATCGGAACATCAAGGGGAGATATTTCTGATATAATCGAAGAAGCACAGACAGATGAGATTTCTAAAAATCTTATTTATGTATGCAATGGAGATAAGATTGTCAGCCTGATGCTTGAGATATGTAATACTCAAACTAATAATATGGATTATATCACTATTCCTGCAAGGACAGAATTTACTATACCTACTACTATGTACCAGAAATTGTGTACTGTGAATGAAGAAATACCACAGATTGTCCGTATTGGAAAGCTTAAAACTTATTTTAAAAATAATGAGGATGCATTTGGCTATGGAGAACTTATTATTGAAAAGATGCTTGGTGTTAAGATAAGTTATTATACAGTGCTTGACTATGAAACGTTTAAAAGCCATTACAGAAAAAAGAAGGTTATCGTAAGGTTTACACAGGATGTAGATGCTGCTACAGCTACACCTGGATTGGATGGAACTGTTCCTACAAGTCAAGTAACGAGTGTTACAGAGAGAATTGCTATTGCAAGCAGCACTTATATAAGCCAGCTTAGAGATATATCAGGAGACCAAGAAAAGATTGCTGAATATATAAAGGAACAGTATCAAAGGATAGACTCTAATCTTACTGTGTACAATAAGATTGGCTATATTGAGTGTTATGAAAATATGAATGTTGAATATTTCCATTACTGGGGAATACCAGGTACGTTTACAGGAAAAGTATTTTCGGTTGACACAAAGGCATCAAGAACTTTTCTAAACAAATTGATTGATAATAAAAAAAGCTACACTAGGTCACATAGGCGAGCTTTGGAAACTCCTTCTCCAAATAACAAAAGGACAAACAGAAAAAGTTCTAAAGGGCTCAGTATAGTCGTTTTAAATGGAAGTCAGATAGGCGGGCTTGCGGCAAGGACACAAACAAAGCTTAACTTAGATGGTTTTTCTGTAAAAAAGATAGGTGATTATACGAATGAAGTTCTTATGCAGACAAGGATTATTGTAAAAGAAGAAGGTGTTGGCAAAGATTTAGCAAAGTATTTTAATAATCCTGTAGTTATGACAGGAGATGTTCAGGAAGGATTTGATATTGAGATTATTCTTGGCACAGCAGATGCTGGCGAATTTTGATTAATATCTGCTATAGAAAGGCATGGTTATTTATGCAGACTTCAGTAAAAATAATGGATATTGATGTTGACATAATTACTAAAGACATCTTTACCAGTAAAATAAATGAGTATCTGTCAGATGACCATTTGTATATAATATTTTATGCATCAGCAGAAACACTTGATAAGGCAGCAAAAGATAGTGCTTATTCGGTGAAGCAGGAAGCCCATTGGCTTTAGACAATGGGTAGTTCACGATGCAGCAATAATTAATGATATTAACAATTGCCTTCCAGATATGTTGATAGTGGATTTAAATTCTGGTTTTCAAGAATGGTGGATTGTCAGCCATGCATCACAGCTTAATGCAAAATTATGTATTGCTATTAGTGGTGTCGCAGGGATTATACTTGCAGAGGAAAAAGTTATGCCTAAATGGATAAAAAAATTGCATCTTTCATGGTTTTATGAGAAGATAGTTTGGCAGCAGACAGTAAAAAAAGGATTGCGTGCATGTATATTCCGTAAGAAAATTGTACAATATAATAGCAAAAGTGAAGTTCTAGAAGAGGATGACGTGGATATATGAGACGTTATAAAAAGTTATTAAAAGAACTATGCTGTCTTGCATTAGGTACAATATTAATGGCAGCGGCTGTAAACTGGATTTATGAGCCGCTCGACATGGTTACAGGGGGCATATCAGGACTTTCAATAGTCATTAAACAGTTGTCATATAGTATAACTGGTATTGCTGTGCCAGTGTGGCTTAGCAATTTTGTTATAAACATTCCAATATTTATCTGGGGAATTTTCATTAAAGGGAAAGAATTTATTGCAAAGACGCTTTTTGCTAATACTATTTTTTCTTTATCAATGTCTATGATGCCTGTATTAGATCCAGGACAACATGATTATTTGCTTGCTGCCGTAGTAGGTGGTGTTCTTACTGGTTTAGGTCTTGGACTGGTCTTTACCACAGGATATTCTACAGGTGGAACAGACCTTTTAAGTAGTATCATATGCAGATATCTTCCTAACTATTCTGTATCTGTGGTACTGTTTATAATAGATTCATTTGTAATCTTTATTGGTGCAATATTATTTGGCGTATATATATCTTTTTATGCTGTTATTGCTGTATTTGTATCTTCAAGAATGATGGACTTTATTCTTTCAGGCGGAAAAGCGTGCAAACAGGTTCTTATAATTTCACCCGAGTATGAAAAAATAAGCAATGCTATATTCTCAGTAATGGACAGAGGAGCTACCCTTATTAAAGCAAAAGGTATGTATTCACAAAGTAGCAAACCTATACTTTTATGTGTTGTGTCAAGAAAAGAAATAGCACAGCTTACAGGTCTTGTAAAAGATGTTGATAAAAATGCCTTTGTAGTTATATCAGAAATAAGGGAAGTATTTGGTGAGGGTTTTGGACAAAACAGACAGTAAATTCATAAAAAATTTGTAAAATTTGATGCAATTCCTGCTAAAAAATAAAATTATATACGCTTTGCACAAAAAGAGAAAAATTTCTTTGGATATTTGGTCTATGGTAAAAGTGTGACATTTGGTGTATTATATTTATTAGATTAAGCAAGCGTATATCTAATACGATACAATTATATATTTTGATAAATTAGGAGGAAATTCATAATGGCAAGTTTATCTTTAAAACACATTAATAAAACATATCCAAACGGCTTTGTTGCAGTTAAAGATTTTAATCTTGAAATTGCAGACAAGGAGTTTATAATCTTTGTAGGTCCTTCAGGATGTGGTAAGTCTACTACACTTCGTATGGTGGCAGGACTTGAAGATATTACATCAGGTGAGTTGTGGATTGGTAATACGCTGGTTAATAACGTAGAACCTAAAGACAGGGATATTGCGATGGTATTCCAGAACTACGCTTTATATCCTCATATGTCAGTTTATGACAATATGGCATTTGGCCTTAAATTAAGAAAGACCCCTAAAGAAACAATTGATAAATTAGTTCATGAAGCTGCTAAGATTCTTGATATTGAACATCTTTTAGACCGTAAGCCTAAGGCTTTATCAGGTGGACAGAGACAGCGTGTTGCTATGGGACGTGCAATTGTACGTAAACCTAAGGTATTCCTTATGGATGAGCCTTTATCAAACCTTGATGCAAAACTTCGTGTACAGATGCGTATTGAGATTTCAAAAATCCATCAGAGACTTGAAGCAACTATTATTTATGTAACACATGACCAGACAGAGGCTCTTACACTTGGTACACGTATTATTGTTATGAAAGATGGTATCGTACAGCAGGTTGCTGCTCCTATTGACCTCTATTCAAGACCATGTAATGTATTCGTTGCAGGATTTATCGGTTCTCCTCAGATGAACTTTATAAACTGCAAGGCTGTTAAAGATGGTGCAGATGTAAGACTTAAATTTGGTTCATATTCTGTTAAACTGCCAGCAGACAAGGCTGAAAAGTTAGTACAGGGTGGCTATGTTGGCAAAGATGTTATAATGGGTATACGTCCAGAAGATATTAAAGATGATGAAGAATTTATTAGCAAGGGCATACAGAACAATGAGGGCAATGTTCTTGATGGTAAAGTAAGAGTTTATGAAATGCTTGGTGCTGAAGTGTTCCTGTATTTTGAAGTAGAGTCAAACGATATTACAGTACGCGTTAATCCTCGCACAACAGCACGTACAGGAGATATGGTTAAGATTGCACTTGATACAAGTAAAATACATGTATTTGACAAAGAGACAGAAAAGGTTATTACTAATTAATATAATCTAAAACATACACTTTGTGGTAGCCATACTTTACAGGTATGGCTACTGCTTTTTTCATATGCAAACATATAGTAAAATGCACAATATTTTTATAATTCTATAATAAAAATATATGAAATTTTAATGTGACAGTATTTACTTTTGTGCAAATTGATGGTAATATGTTATTATTAGCTTATGGAGAGTATGTTATTATGGAGGTATATTTATGATATCAAACCAGGTCTTGCAGACTACAATAGACGGATTAAAAAATATCACCAGGATTGATATTTGTATTATGGATACAGAGGGAAAGGCACTTGCAACTACTATAAACAACATTGAAGAATATGAAGAAGCAGTTATGGCATTTGTGGACTCTCCAGCAGATAGTCAAGTTTTGCAAGGCTACCAATTCTTTAAAGTATTCGATGAGCACCAGCTAGAGTATGTTATTCTTGCTAAGGGTGACAGTGAAGACGTTTATATGATTGGCAAACTTGCGGCATTTCAGATACAGAATTTACTTGTAGCATACAAAGAAAGATATGACAAGGATAATTTTATTAAAAATTTGCTTTTGGATAACTTGCTACTTGTAGATATATACAACCGTGCAAAGAAACTCCATATAGATACAAGTGTCAGAAGAGTTGTTTTTCTTGTTGAGACCAAGAATGAAAAGGACAATAATGCACTAGAGACAGTAAAAGGACTTTTTGCGAGTAAAACAAGGGATTTTATAACACAGGTTGATGAAAAGAATATAATTATTGTTAAAGAGATTAAGCAGAATGAAAACTATGATGACTTGGACAAAACTGCAAAAGTAATTTTGGATATGTTAAACACAGAAGCAATGACAATGGTACATGTATCTTATGGTACGATTGTCAATGAGATTAAAGATGTGTCCCGCTCCTATAAGGAAGCTAAAATGGCACTTGATGTTGGGAAAATTTTTTACAGTGACCAACATGTAGTAGCATACAGCAATCTTGGAATAGGACGACTGATATATCAGCTTCCAATGCCACTTTGTAAAATGTTTATTAAGGAAATATTTGGCGATAAGTCCCCAGATGACTTTGATGATGAGACTATTGCCACTATAAATAAATTTTTTGAAAACAGCCTGAATGTGTCAGAGACTTCAAGACAGCTTTACATTCATAGAAATACACTTGTGTATAGACTGGACAAACTGGAAAAAAGTACAGGGCTTGATTTAAGAATTTTTGATGATGCAATTACATTTAAGATAGCTCTTATGGTAGTTAAATATATGAAATATATGGAGACCTTTGAGTATTAGTTAATTAATACAACATTTAATATGCCTTATACAACAAAAAACGTGGGTTTTTCATTAGCCCGCGTTTTTTGTTGTTTATTTTATTATGATTATAAATTAATAAAAAAAACCGAATATTTATAAAATGTTAATGAAAAAATATCTTAATAAAATCTTATATAGATTTAATGCATATAAGCTGATATAATCATACAAGACAAGTTATTTTTTGGCATATTTTGACATAGAAATGAGGTTACAATTGAATTATGAAACAGCAAGCTGTATCAGAAAAGAAAATATTAGTAGTAGAAGATGAAAAAGAGATATCAGACTTATTAAAACTGTATCTTGGGAATGAAGGTTATGAGGTGTTTTCTTTTTCCTCATCAGATGGTGTTTTGGATTTTATATGTGAAAATACAATAGATTTAGCGGTACTAGATGTTATGCTTCATGGGGATGATGGTTTTACTCTTTTAAGGGAGATTAGAAAAAAATGGTTTTTTCCTGTCATAATGCTTACTGCTAAGATAGAAGAAGCAGATAAGATACATGGGATTACTTTAGGTGCAGATGATTATATAACTAAGCCTTTCCATGCACTTGAAGTTGTCGCAAGAGTGAAAGCACAATTAAGGCGTGCAGGTGCATATAATACATCACTTTCAAAAGAAGAGGAATACTATAATATACGTGGACTTGAGATATTTCCTGACAGACATAAAGTGTTACTCTATGGTGAAAATATTGAACTGACCCCTATGGAGTTTTCTATACTACTTTATTTGTGTCAGCATATAAATCATGCAGTCACTTCAGAAGAACTGTTTGAACAGGTATGGGGCGAAAAGTACCTTGGAAATAATAATACAGTTTTTGCACATATCGCAAAACTTCGTGAAAAACTTCATGAAAATGCAAGAAAACCTAAATTTATTAAGACTGTATGGGGTGTAGGCTATCGCATGGAGGAATAACAATGGACAGAAGAGTACAACATGAAGTATTAAGGGAGTTTTTAAAACGTTTTTTATTTCATATTATACTTTATATATTATTTGTTTTAGTAGTAGCAGAAACTGGGTGGTTTTATTGTAATTCAAAAGTATGGTACCCGGGAGATACTTTTTATTTACTAATACATTTTATACACTATAATTTTGCACCAACTTTTTTATTTATAATATGTTTTGGAATTATAATTATTGCATGTATGCATTTTTTTGCGATTGCATCGATGCTTGGCAGAATAACACAAGAAATTGGAAAGATTTATTCTAATAATACAGAAACTGTAAAACTACCAGCACAGCTAAAAGAAATGGAAAAGCAGTTAAATCATATTATGGCAGATGTGCGAAGAAGCAGACAGGAAGCAGATGAAGCTGTGCAGCGCAAAAATGATATGATTGTATATATGGCACATGATTTAAAAACCCCGCTTACATCTGTTATTGGATATATTACTTTGGTGAATGATGAAGACAATCTTCCGGTCAATATAAGGAAGAAGTATCTTGGAGTTGCAATGAAAAAAGCAGAACGGCTAGAGGACTTAATTAATGAATTTTTTGAAATTGCAAGGTATAATTTTACACAAATGGCATTAGAGTATTCGACTGTAAACCTTACTGTAATGGTCGAACAGCTTTTATATGAATTTAAACCAGTATTCGCAAAAAAAGGGATTAATTACAATACTGATATGGAAAATGATATTATTGTTTCATGTGATATTGAAAAGATAGAGCGTGTATTTGACAACCTTTTCCGAAATGTAGTTAACTATAGCTACTCAAATACAGATATTGTTGTTTCATTAAAAAATATTGGCGGGAACAATGTTCGCTTTGTAGTTGAAAATCATGGTAAAACAATTCCTAAAGAGAAATTGGCATGTATTTTTGAACAGTTTTTTCGCGTGGACAATTCACGTTCAACAGAAGCAGGAGGTGCAGGAATTGGACTGGCAATTGTAAAAGAAATAGTTAAACTTCATGGTGGAACTGTGATATGTGAAAGTGAAAATGAAAAAATCAGATTTATAATAGAAATGAAAAAATCCTAATAAAGAAATCAGGCTATAAAAGCCTGATTAGATTAGTTAGAATATCCCCAGAGATTGCGTATTTGAGGCATAATCTCGTCAAGACTCCATGTTTTATTGGTGTTTGTTATACTGTTTGGGTCTTTTACAATTACATTGCCATCTTCATCTGTTCCTGCAAGAACTATAAAATGTCCTGTAGTTGTAAAATCTCCTGGTCCCATACTGCATATAATAGGGTTGCCAGAATTTAACTCTGATAAAATGCTGTCCTTTTCAAAGCGTACTTCATGGTATTGTAATCCAATTTTACTGGCACCATCAGTCATTAAAGACCATGATGAGCCAGAACCTTCAACATAGAATCCATTAGTATCAGCCATTCTTGCAACTTTGTATGGATTCCATTTTGTTTTACCTGACAATCCACAGTTTACCATAGAAAGGCAAGTAGGACCACATCCTGTCACAGCTAGAAAATCGTTGCCATACTGCTTGTAGCCCCATCTTTTATCCCATTGTAAGAAGTGCGGTATGGTGCCTTTTTTAACTTCATTTTTTATATTTATAGATATTTTCTTGTCTTTATATTCTGGATAATCTTGTACAAATTCTGCTGTTTCTGGATGCTTCTCAAAAAGTTCTATAAGACTTTCTGGATATCCTTCTGCTTTAAATGTACTAATAAGCTCTGTTTTCTGGTTTTTAGAGATATCTGTCGAAACGTTTTTATATGGGCTTAAAGCATTGTCTGAAACATTGTATCTGTCAGCTAAATTAAAAATAACGCTTGCTAGAAACTTTGAAACTATAATACAGACAATTAAAAACATACCAAGTATAAATAGTCCTACACATCCACGAGAATGTTTCTTTTTTCTAATTCTTCTATCCATATATTTGTACCCTCTTTCGTCTTATTAATGTTATTAAGTATTTTATCAGATATCATAAATATATCTTTCAAGATAGTCTTATTAAATACTTATTTTTTTCTTAATACTATTTGATATTTCTAGTAAAACAGAGTATAATTTTTAGTGTTGAAAACTTATATTTAGAGCAAAGGAGGATATTTTATGAAGATTTTAGTATTAGGTGGTGCTGGTTATATTGGTTCCCATACTGTAAGTGAGCTTGTTGATGCAGGCGAAGAAGTTGTTATTGTTGACAACCTTGAGACGGGTCATATTGAGGCGGTAAATCCAAAAGCAAAGTTCTATCAGGGAGATATACGCAACAGGGAATTTGTAGATAGTGTATTTGATAATGAAACAATAGATGCAGTTATACATTTTGCAGCAAATTCACTTGTTGGTGAAAGTATGACAAATCCACTTAAATATTATGACAACAACCTTTATGGAACAAAGGTATTGCTTGAAAGCATGGTAGCACATGGTGTTGATAAGATTGTCTTTTCTTCGACTGCTGCCACATATGGCGAACCTGAGAGTATACCTATTCTTGAAACAGATAAAACAGAACCTACTAATCCATATGGCGAGACAAAGCTCTCTATGGAAAAAATGATGAAATGGACTGGTGTCGCACATGGACTGCGCTATGTTGCACTTAGATATTTTAACGCCTGTGGTGCACATAAAAGTGGTGAGATAGGCGAAGCACACAGCCCTGAAACACATCTTATCCCTCTTATCCTCCAAGTGCCAAACGGACAAAGGGAAGCAATCAGCATATTTGGTGATGATTATGACACAAAAGACGGCACATGTGTAAGGGATTATATCCATGTTACAGATTTAGCACAGGCTCATATACTTGCGGTTAAATATCTTGCAGAGGGCAAGGAGAGCAATGTATTTAACCTTGGCAATGGCGTAGGATTTACTGTAAAAGAAGTTATTGAGACCGCACGTAAAGTTACTGGACATCCAATTCCAGCAGTTGTTTCACCACGTCGTGGTGGCGACCCTGCAAAACTTATTGCCTCAAGTGAGAAGGCAAAGAATATGCTTGGTTGGAAACCAGAACACGCTGACCTTGAAGAAATTATTGCATCTGCATGGAACTGGCATAAAAACCATCCAAATGGGTATGCAAAATAATATTATATAACTGATAGATAGAAAGGACAGTGTTTTAATATGGATTATGGTTTGATTGGTGAGAAATTAGGACACAGTTATTCAAAAGAAATACATGAGATGATTGCAGACTATACTTATGATATACACCCTTTAAGCAGGGAAGAGTTTGGTGCATTTATGGAGAAACGTGAATTTAAGGCAATAAATGTAACGATTCCTTATAAGCAAGATGTTATTCCTTTTCTTAGTGAAATGGATGACAATGCAAAATCAATAGGTGCTGTTAATACTATTGTAAATAAGGATGGGAAACTCTGTGGATACAATACTGATTTTACTGGATTTATGTATATGTTAAAGAAACATGACATAGATGCTAGTGGAAAGAAATGTGTTGTGCTTGGTGATGGTGGTGCTTCAAAGGCGGTAGTAGCTGTTTTAGAGAAGATGGGTGCAGGCGAAATTATTATTGTAGATATTGTTAAAACAAAAAGTGCTATCACATATGATGAATGTTTTGAAAAGCACACAGATGCACAGTTTATTGTTAATGCAAGTCCTGTAGGTATGTATCCTAAGTGTGATGCAAGTCCTGTAGATTTAAAAAAGTTTCCAAAATGCGAGGCAGTAGCCGATGTTATTTATAATCCACTTGAGACAAAACTTGTTGCTCAGGCAAAGGAACTCGGAATTAAAGGGGTAAATGGTCTTGAAATGCTTGTTGCACAAGCTTTGTATGCAGTAGAATTTTTTCTTGGAACAAAGCTTGACGAGGAAAAAATAGATAAAGTATACAATAAGATATACAGTGATAAATTAAAGGAACAGCAATAAATATTAGAATATTGTATTGCATTAAGGCAGCTTGTAATAAAAGCTGCCTTTTTTTCATATTATATTTTATATGGATAAAAGCAAGGATTATTTTTTATTAATGGAGGTTAGTTATGGATAGTGGCAAAGATAATATAGGACAAGTTTTACAGATTCTTCCAGTAGCAATTAGAAAAAGAATTGCAGAAACTTTTGATAGTTTGTCTGATATACAAGAGATACGTTTAAGAACAGGCAGACCTCTTATTATTGTATATGGCAAAGGTGAATATTTTTTAGGTATAAATGGTGGGCTGACGCATAATATAAAGAAAGCATACTATGTTGCTGCCAGCGAATTAAGGGAGACTGTAGATTACATAAGTAGTTATTCAAGGTATGCATTTGAAGAGGAATTAAGGCAGGGCTATATAACTGTACAAGGAGGACATAGAGTAGGTGTTGCAGGAAAAATATTGTGGGAAAATGGGAGAGCTAAAAATATGGGAAATATATCCTTTTTAAATATCAGAATTGCACATCAGGCAATGGGATGCAGTAAAGAGATTATTCCATATATCAGACATGGCAACAGCATTTATAATACACTTCTTATATCGCCTCCAAGGTGTGGTAAAACTACTTTATTAAGAGATATGATACGCATATTGTCTGATGGTGATGGATTTAATCGTGGGTTTACAGTTGGTGTTGTTGATGAACGCTCAGAGCTTGGGGCGTGTTATAAAGGATGTCCGCAAAATGACCTCGGATGTCGTTCAGATATACTGGATGGATGCCCAAAGGCAGAAGGAATGATGATGCTTGTGCGTTCTATGGCACCTGAAATAATCGCTGTAGATGAGATAGGTTCTGATAAGGATGCAAGTGCTGTTGACTATGTTATAAACTGTGGTATACATGTGATAGCAACGGTTCACGGTTTTGATATGAGTGATATAAGAAATAAACCTGTACTTGGAAGTCTTGTAAAAGAGCAGGCTTTTAAAAGATATATCTTGTTAGAAGCCGGAAAAACAGGAAGTATAAGCCAGATATTCGATGAAAGAGGTTCAGTTATATACAAACACGATTATAAAGATATGCCAAATAATACAAATATTGGCAATGGGGTGAAAAGTGCATGATTAAGCTTATAGGGGTGCTATTTATAGTATCAGGTGCTATTTTAGCTGGGCATTATTTTGCTGAAAAAAGTCGGATTAGAATACATATTTTAGAGGAACTGGAACAATCACTGCAGTTTATATACGGCGAAGTAGAATATTCAGCGGAAGATATAACAGAGATATTTGCCAAGTTATCATTAAGAGGCAGATATTGTAATGATTTCTGGATTAGGATGCATGACATACTCTTAGAAAATGCAGGGTGTAGTTTGTATAGCATATGGACAGATGAATTAAATAATAGCTGGTGGGTGAAATATCTTTTATATGAAGACAGGCTGTTTCTAGAAGAAGTTGGTAAGAATACTGGAAATCTGGACAGGCGTAGTCAGCTACACACACTGGAAATATTTAAAAACAGAATTAAAGGAATGATAGAGGCTGCAAAGAGCGGATATAAGGACAAGGCAAGGGTGTGTCATGCCGTAGGGGCAGCAACAGGAATATTTGTTAGTATATTGCTGGTATAATGTCTTTAGTTATTGTTGGAGGAATAATATGACAATTAATCTTATTTTTAAAATTGCTGCCGTAGGAATACTTGTGTCGGTACTTGGACAGGTTCTTAAACATTCTGGCAGGGATGAGCAAGCATTTTTAGTAAGTCTTGCTGGGCTTATCCTTGTGCTTTTATGGATAGTGCCATATATAGAGGACTTATTTGAGACGGTGCAAAGACTGTTTTCAATGGGGTGATTTAATATGATAAAAGTTGCTGTTATAGGTATTATTGCCGTTTTTCTGGCGATGGCAGTAAAAAAAGACCAGCAGGAATTTGCAATGTTAATTATACTAGCTGCAAGCCTTATTATACTTGGACTTGCCTTATCAAAGATTGATGATGTAATAAATGTAATTCATATTGCGGAGGATTATCTTGGCAATAACTCTGTCTATATAGGTATTTTACTTAAAATGGTAGGAATTACATATGTTGCAGAATTTTCATCAAACTTATGTAGAGATGCAGGATTTGGAGCTGTGGGAAACCAGATTGAATTTTTTGGGAAAGTTATGATTATTGCTGTAAGTATGCCTGTGATAAAGTCGCTGTTACAGACAATATCAGAAATTTTATAATAGTGGGGATGGTGGCAGATGTGACAGATATTACTGATAGCATTATGCAGGAAATATCAAGTAGTGATATACAAAAAATTATAGATGAAACATTAAACAGCTCTTCATTTAATTTTTCAAACTATGTGGGAAATATAGTTAATGGGGAGAACCCTTTTTCCTTTGAGGAAACAATAAAATTTATTTTAAATGGCATACGTGACAATATAGTTCAGGAAAAAAATATTTATATATATCTTATTATTATAGCTGTGATGGGTGCAATAATTGCTAATTTTTCAAAACTTCTACAAGGGAAAAAAGTTGCAGAAACAGCGTTTTACATGGTTTATATGTTATTCTTTTCAGTGCTTGCAGTGGCATTTGCACAGATAAGCTCGGTTGCAGTCGACACTTTACAAAAGGTATTTGATTTTGTAAAAGTATTTTCGGTAGCATATTTTACGTGTATCACGTTTACATATGGCAGTATTGCAGGAAACGTATTTTATGAATTTACTCTTGTTATGATGAATGTGGCAAGTTATGTTATTGTCACTTTTGCATTGCCAGCTATAGAGTTTTACTTTTTTTTACGTATTGCCAGTCAAATTTCCGAAGAAGATATGTTTTCAAAGCTTGCGAATCTTATTAAAGATATAGTAAATACAGGTCTTAAAACAATGTTTGGGATAATTATGGGAGTAAATGTCGTACAGGGGCTTGTAGTACCTGTGGCAGCGGAAGCAAAGAATTCAGTTATTGTAAAAATGGGAAGTTCTATTCCGGGTATTGGCAATACAGTAAGCAGTGTTGCAAGTACAGTTTTATGTGCAGGAAAACTTGTTAAAAATGCAGTGGGCATTGCAGGAATAGCAGTTGTGGTTTTTATATGTGTAATTCCGCTTTTAAAAATTTATGTCCATAAAATTGTATATCAAATAATTTCAGCGATTATACAGCCTGTTTCTGATAAAAGAATTATAAGCTGCTTAGACGCAGCAGTTGCTGCATTGAAAATGCAGGTATATGCAGTTGGAACGGGTTGTATGATGTTTGTAATATCTATAGCGTTAATCAGTGCAATGACAACATAAAAATAAAAAGAGGAAAAAAATGACTGATTTTGTAAAAAGTATACTGGTATTTGTTTTAATTGTTACTGTTATGAAGGGGATTATTAACAATGAAAGTTTCAAAATGTATTTTAAATTTTTCAGCGGGCTGGTACTTGTCCTTCTTATGGTCAGCCCGCTGGTAAGTTTTTTAACAGGTGGCGACGAATGGTATGAACTTATCACGCAAGAAATTTTTAACTTTGAACTAGACAGTGTAAGTGATGAATTAAATATAGCAGATGGCAAGTTTGAAGAAATTATAAGAGAAGGATGCAAAGAAGATATAGAGGAACAAATTGTAAAAATGGCGAATGAAAGAGATATTGCTGTAAAAAATATTGAAACTACACTTGACACAGATAGTAGTTCTATACAGTTAGCAGCAGTTGATATAGAAATTGGTCTATCAGAAAATGTAGAGGATGAAACTGATATCGAAACTATTAATATAATGTTGGGTGATAATGAAGATAATGGCAATTCTAGTCATAAAACTGACAAGCAAGTGGCTACAGACAAAAACGCCAAAATGCTTAAAGAGGACATAAGCAATTATTTTCTTATAAAGGAGGCATCAGTAAATATATGGGAATGAAAAATATATTTGAAGAGAGAGGAGAGATAATCCAAAAGATAGGGCTTCCACGAATTATAATAATTATACTTGCTGGAATTGTGCTTGTGGTCGCATCTGTAACTGATAAAAAAGATAATTATAGTATTAATAACAACAGTATATATTCTATTGAAGATGCAGATAAAACAGTTAACTCTTCTAAAACTTTAAGTGAATCTGCTGCCCTTGATGCTATGGCAGAGTATACAGCAAGAGAGGAAAAAAAACTTGAAGAAATATTAGGAGAAGTTGAAGGAATAGGCAAAGTTAGGGTTATGATTACTCTTGCATCATCAGAAGAACGTATGACATTGCAAAATACTGACAATACTGAAAATAGCACAGATGAAAATGATAGAAGCGGCGGGAGCAGAAGAAAGCAAGAATACAGTTCAAAAAGCGAAAGTGTGATAATTTCCTCAGATGGCAGTGAGCATCCATATGTTGTACAGGTAAATTCGCCTAAGATAGAGGGTGTGGCTATTGTTGCACAAGGTGTGGGAACCGGTAAAAAAGATAGTGAAATAATTGACGCTGTAGTGGCATTATTTTCAATCGAACCTCATAAAATCAAAGTAATGAAGATGGAAAAATAAATTGAAAGGATTAATGTAATGAAAAAAGCATCTCACAAAAATCAAATTATTATTACAGCACTTGCAGTGATGATAGTTGTAGCAGGTTACTTAAATTTTACTGGACAGGAAATTAGCACAAGCGGACTTAAAAAAGTAAGCGACACTAATGCTACATCTGAAAATCAGACAGAAACAGAAGACGAAGAAAATCTAAAAACTGATATTTCAGCAGAGGACGATGGAAATGATGATTATATAGTTTCTGACAGTGGGGAGGTTGTGGCATCAGAAGAAAGTCCAGGTGAAGCGGTTATGGTTTCAAATACTATTGGTGCAGACTACTTTGCATCTGCAAAGCTTACAAGAGAACAAACACGTGCTAAAAATAAAGAAACTCTTATGAATATAGTTAACAATAAGTCGGTTGCGTCTGCCGACAAACAATCTGCAATAAAACAAGTTGCAAATATTACAAAAAATTCAGAAAAGGAAAATGCTGCTGAACTTATGCTTCAGGCAAAAGGTTTTGAAAATGCAATCGTAAGTATAAGTGATGGCAATGCAGATGTTGTAGTGGATTCAAATGGGCTTACAGAAAAGCAAATTGCACAGGTAGAAGATATCGTCAGACGTAAAACAGGTATAGAATCAGATAAAATTGTAATAACACCAGTAAAAGTTACAGATAATTAAAGTAAAGATTGCAAAAGTTTTGCATTCTGGTATAATAAATTAGACATAGATTGGAAAATATAAGAAACGAAGGAGGGGCTAGTGTGCCAAAAGAACAAAACCCAAAGGAGTATGTAATGGAGAAAAAAGGTATCGGCGAGGTAAAGATTGCATCAGATGTAGTTGCAATTATAGCGGCTCTTGCTGCAACAGAAACAGAAGGCGTAAGCTCAATAGCAGGAAATATTACTAATGAGCTTATAGGCAAGTTCGGTGTAAAAAACTTGGCAAAGAAAGTTAAGGTTACGATGGAAGATGGTCTTGTATGTGTGGATGTTATGCTGAATGTAAAATATGGATACAATATAAGAGAGGTTTCAGAACAGGTACAAAACAGAATAAGCCAACAGATTGAGACTATGACAGGACTTGTGGTCCAAGAGGTCAATGTACGTGTGGCAGGAGTTAATCTAGCAGACAGTTTATAAGAGTGTATAAAAGAAAGTCTAACTATTAAAAGTCAAGACCTAAAATGAAATTTTTTGAATGAATTG
>CANOID010000001.1 GCA_947565985.1 uncultured Lachnoclostridium sp. | reverse complement strand
TTTTTCTAACAATGGCCAGTCTAACGAACTACAGCTTGCCACTTTAATTATATCAAGCCCTTGGTCCATGCACCAGTCTACGCTATCCTCATCAAAAGGAGTACTCATGGCAATCATATCTTCATCACGTATTGCTACAACAAGTTCACTGAACTGCTCATATGTAAGCCTTGTACTCTCAAACCTTGGAATATGATTCACATCTTTTCTCCCTTTATAGTCAGGATGAATAAAATTATCAAGATTCCTGTATTGTAATTTAACTGCTGCTTTTATATTATGTTTTCTTGCTATCTTGCCCATTTCATGGATTATATCTTTACCATGTTCAACATCACCCTGATGGCTGTTCGCCATTTCAAATATAAATAAATCATCAAATATTCTGCTCATTATTAATCCTCCGTGATATTTTGAAACATATTTATAATATCACATTAATACAATTTAGGCTATATATAAACTATTATTTTCCGAAAAATTCCTAATATATATAAATTAACTTTTATGTTCCATAAGATATTTTTCAGCTGCTATAAACTCTTCTTCTGTGTCTATATCAAAATTTTCATTCATTTCATACCCAGCTATTCTTTCTCCTGACATTGAATTTTTCTTCAAAATAGTATCTGTTCTTATAACATCTATACATGCATTTTGATAATAAACTTTAGGTAGTTGTTGCCGTGGCATATTATAACATTCTGGAATGTTTGTAATAACAGGTAATATTAGATTATCATCACCTTTAAACCACATTTTATAAGGAATTTCTTTTGCTGGTGCAATACATCGTATAGAATCTATATCAGGATTGTCTTTCATATATTGTACCATATTTTGAATATCACTTATTCTACGTATAGGATACGTTGGACGAAGTTGTACCACAAGTTCAGGAGAATATCTTTCATTCTTTTCTAAATATCTAAGTGCATGTTTAAATACATCTATATCTAATGAAGTATCTGTTGCATATTCTGCTGGTCTAATAAAAGGCACTTCTGCACCATATTGTCTTGCTATCTTTGCATAATCTTCACTATCTGTACTGACAATAACCCTATCTATCAATTTAGTCTGTAGTGCATGCTTAATAGAATATGCCATCATTGGTTTTCCATTAATCAGTCTAATATTCTTATTTTTTACACTTTTTGAACCGCTACGTGCAGGTATAATTACAAGTACTTCACCCATCCCTTCACTCCTTTACCAATACTTCTGTTCTATTCTTTGGCAAATTTGACTATCAATATCTGCCATTGCTTCTAACGAAGATGTCATAATTTTTGCTCTCTCTTTAGCAACTTCTGCCATTTTGTTATAATAACTTTTATTATCTTTGTATCTTAAAATCTGTTTTTCCATTTCATCAAAATTATTAACTGCAAATTCTTTCCCACCAGCAGTATATACATCTCCTTTCTTTAAATATACTCCTGGTTTTCCTTTTGCAAATGCTTCTATAATTGAAAAGCCTCCTCCAAGTCTTTCAGGATTTATATACAAATCACAAATTTCCATAAGTGCAAGTATGTCATCACAATAACCTATAAAAGAAGAATTAGCATTAACAGCAGAATACTTTTCCATTAAATCACTATAATTATCCATGATACCAGCAAACACTACATAACAACCATTTTTACATACTTTTTCAAGCATTTCCATAAAAGCAGATGAAATTTCATACTGCAGTCTTATGCCAACTACTACAAGTAAAAATTTGTTTTCTTGAAAATTAAATTCATAACGTGTAAATTTCTTCTGTTGTTCTTTGAGTTCAAATGTAAATTTACTTTCTATAATGTCATCATTGACTAATAATTTTTCTTCTTCTGGACATAGTTTTCGTCCTAATATCTTCATTCTATTTTTACTTTTTGGAAGTGTTGAAAAAGCAAGGGCCATTGATGCACATGGCACAATATTTCCGCATAAATCAGCTAGCATACTTCCTGTGCCAATCGATAATATATAATATGGGTTTAATTCATTTATTAATTTGGCAAGTATTTTAATTTTATATTGTATAGAATATTCGCCATGTAATTGCAAAAACTGAACATTAAAATCGTTAATTTTAATTGTTTGAATATTATTATACTTCTCTAAAATTCTTCCATATCCAGCTTGATACATTGGAAGATATCCCTGCATAGTATACTGTTCACATGTATTAACAATTATAACTTTTTTTCCTAATTCTCTTAATGTTTTTGCCCTTTCTAATACAGTTCTTGTTGGTGCATGTGTTTTGTCTAAGAATTGTATAGTAAATATTATTACTAAATCTTTATTTCTTTCTTCAGATGGAATTTTTATCAAATATTCTTTCCATTTGTCTGACAAACCATTATAACATTTATCATATATACTATTAAGCATTTCATCTGATGTTTTATCCAACGTAATCATTTTTTTAAGAGACATTCGCTTGAATTGATTCCATATAAAATATAAATTTTCTTCTTTTATATCTTTATATGATATAACTACATTTATAAATTTATTAGTATATTTTGCATTTTTGCTCAATAACATAACAATTGAATATATAGTAAGTTTAAAATAGAAATATTTTTTTTCTGTATTATCAATATTAATTTCATATATCATAAGATTACAGAAACAGCACCATATACTTACTAATTTTCTATTTTTATCTATTTCAGCCTTATCTAACTTATACAAAAATTCAATATAACTATTTAGATCTATATTATCTTTTAGCTTCCATAAACTCCTCATAAACAAAGCGTTAAGTTTACTTTTTTGTATGTCTAAAAAATAACTGATAAGTTTATTTATATCAAATTTTCGACTAAACTCTTTCTTATTGTCTTGTTCAATATATATAATTTTTTCAAACAGAAAAAAATATAGTTTTTTAACAATATCATAAAGAGACTTTATATCCGTTACAAACCAAATTTTGTTATCTCCTTCTTGAATATAGTTATTAACTATGTCACCTAGACAATAAAATAAATTACCTTCACAGCTTTCAACAACGGATGAAAACAGATGAATAATGCTATTATTATTATATTCTTCTAAAAATATGTCTAAAACATCTCTCTGTTCTTCTAAATAACAATATATTGTCTGGTTACAAAAAGCTTCACCTGTTTCTTCCAAAGTTTTTTCCTCCCATTTCAAATATTTATCCTACCAATATCTCACTTGAATTTTTTGACAAATTTGTCTGTCAATGTCTGCCATTGCCTCTACAGAAGATGTCATAATCTTTGCTCTCTCTTTAGCTAATTCTGACATTTCATTGTAATAATATTTATCATTCTTATATCTTAAAATCTGTTTTTCCATTTCATTAAAATCATTAACTGCAAATTCCTCCCCACCAGCGGTATATACATCTCCTCTTTTTAAATATACCCCTGGGGTTCCTTTTGAAAACGCTTCTATAACTGAAAAACCACCACCAGACCTATCAGGATTTACATATAAATCACAAATTTCCATTAATGCAAGCATATCGTTACAATATCCTTTAAATAATGAATTAACAGCCACTATAGGATATTTTATCATTAATTCATGGTAATTATCCATAATTCCAGCGAAAACTATAAAACACCCTTTTGCACATATTGATTGCAACATTTCCATAAAATCATCTGTAATATCGAACTGAAGACGTGTGCCAACTACTATAACTATAAATTTATTGTCTGGCAAATTCAGTTCTATACGTGAAAATTTCTTTTTCTGTGTTTTCAATTCAAATGTAAATTTACTCTCTATAATATCATTATCCTTATCTTTATAATTTTCACGTTCTTTTTCAGTAAGTTTTCTACCTATTATCTTCATCTTATTTTTTGTATATGGAAGAGTCGAAAATACTACTGCCATAGATGCACATGGAATGATATTCCCACATAAATCTGCTAATATACTTCCTGTACCTACTGCTAATATATAATAAGGTTTAACTTTATTCAAAATATGTATAAGTGCTTTCATCTTATATGACAAAGGTAGTTCATCTGGAATTTGTAAAAAAGAAAATTTGTCTTCCTCAATTTTAATTTCATTAATATCATCATATTTTTTTATAACATTTCCAACATTTATATTATATATTGGAATATATCCATTTATAAGGCAAATTTCGGATGTATTAACAATCATAACTTTTTTGCCTAATGTTTTCAATGCCTTTGCTCTTTCAATAACTGAATTTGTTGGTGCATGACCTTCTCCAAGGAACTGCACAGTTAAAATCATTACAAGATTATTGTCTCTTTCAATTGATGGTATTTTTATTAAAGATTCCTTAAATTCATCTGCAAATCCTTTATAACATTTATCATATAATTTATTAAGCATACATTTTGACTTTTCATCAAATATAATCTGACCTATAAATGATTTACGCTTTAACTGATGGTATGCAAAATATATATTTTCTAAATTCAATCTGCTATCTGTTAATATTTCATTTAAATATGCATTAGTATAATTTACACGTTTACTACATTCCATTAAAATTGAATACAATACTAATGTATAGTAACTATATTTTTCTAGATATTTACTATTTTTAATATCATATAATAAAAGTTCGCAAAAACAACACCATAAGTCAATTGATTTTTTTTCTTTTTCTATTTTTAATTTATTAAGGTTATCTAAAAATTCAAAAATATCTTCAATATCACTATTTTCTTTTAATGCCCATAATTTTTTCATAGAAGAAACATGATTTGTATTTATCTGTAAATTTATAAAGTAGTTTATTAACATTTTTATATCAAAATCACTATCAAACTCTCTTTTATTATTTTGTTCTATATATATAATTTTTTCAAAAAGACAAGAAAAAATGTCTTTTACAATTTCATAAAGGCTCTTTATATCTGTTGCAAACCAGTTATTTTTATCTGATTTCATATAATTATTAATTATATAACATAAACAATAAAAAACCTTTTCCTCACAGCTATCAATAATAGATAATAATATATTTATTATACTGTCATTACTATATTCTGCTATAAATTTGTCTAATATATCACTCTGTTTTTCAACATAACAAAATATTGTTTGTTTACAATAATCATCATTTATTTCTTTCATGCTTTTTTCTTTCATGCCATGAATTCTTGCTCCTAATGATGCATTTATAAATTCTATGTTTTGTACACCTTCTATTCTTCTTTCAATCCATCTTCTATATATATCAAGTGTTTTACTTGTATAAACTTCGCTACCACATACTCCTTCTACTTTACGTAAAGTTTTTTTGTTTTTTATCTTTTTGCCTATCCCCTCTGCATGTGTATTGTCACCAATATATCCCATATCAAGTCCTACACATATTACACGTGAACATTGCATACGTATTGCCATATCTATAGCAAACGTTGCAACGGAGCCTCCACTCTGGAATACCATAAGATTGTTTTTATCTGCATATTCTTTAGACTGTTCTATTCCCTCTTGGTATGCTATATATCTTTTTCCTTGATAATCTGCTGCTACATTATGTGCAACTGTTGAAAGATATATAAGAGGCACACCACAATTTTCTATACCTTTAATCTGCCATCTTGTACCAGCTTTTCCGTCAATCATTACAATATAATCAGGAATTATATTATTAGATATAAGTTTTTTAGCCACTTTTCCTACACAGATAACATTGACATTTTCTTTAATTGACAATTTTTTTAAATAATCAAGGCTTTTATCTAGTGAAGGTCCTGCACCTACAATAACTATATTTTTTTCTTTAAATGCTGGTTTTAATGTATCAACTGACTTATCTGAAAGCTTTTGGTTCTTTTCAAAATTACTTAACAAAAGACCACCTAAATTATCAGCAGAACTTATATTAACCCAATAATTTTCAAGTAATTCACGTATTGTAGAATCCACTACAGTTTTTACTGAAGGATACCATATTTTATACACTGTATCATTTTTCTTGTTACTTTGCTGAAGCCATTTTGAATAATCTGCAACCTTATTACATAAAACTATTTTTATATTTTCTTTGGAAAGTAAGCTTTTCATATCAGTATACATCATACATATTCTGAGCTGTTCTAAATCGCTTTCCAATACTATAATTTCATTAAAATGTGATAGAGCAGATATATATTTTACATGATAACCCATCCCAAGTCCAAATATTAAACACTTTCTGGCATTTTTACCAACCAATTCATCGCCATATATTACTGCCTCCTGCCAAGGATTATTAAAAGAAGAAAGCTTAACATATCCATATTGTTCTGTCTTTACAGCTAAAACTGCATCACCTGTATTTGCAAAACTCAATATATATTCTCTTTCCTCACTTTCTGTAGCATTTTTAAGAGCTTGAAATAACTCTTTATCTTTTTCCTTTAAAAGTTTCATATTATCTTCCCAATACACTAATGATTCACCATTTAATGCATCAACAAGAAATGATTGTATTTCAAAAAGAGTAGGAATAAGCTTGCTATCATATATATCAGCAAGACATATTTCATCGCTATTTTCTGTAGCTTCAAGTAATTCCTGCCATATGGGCAGTAATATATTAATACTTTCTGTGAATCCTGCTGTCTCTGCATCATTAAAATACATTTCTCCATGATTAATAACTGCCATAGAGGACATATGACCTTTGGCATAATTCTGTTTTCTATAAAAATATATTGCTTGTGTTGCAAAATGTGTTATTTCTCTTAGTTCTTCTAACAATCTTCTCATAATAAAGTCTATGCCTCTCTAAAATTTTAATATATTAAATTTTATACTTTAATTATTACTTCTTCCAGTGCTGGCAGCAACGCATCTATAGCTTGTATAAGTGCTTTATATAAAGACATTGAAATTTCCAAAGTTTTTCTCATATTCTCATCCTCATCTTTTGTCAAGCTATTAATATTTTGTATATCATCTGCAACAGCACTTGTTATATATGCATCTAAAATACTATACGAGTCTTGACTGCTAATAAATTTATTTATTTTATCAATCTTTTTTAAATTTTTATGTTCACCTTTTGTATTCTGCTTTCCATTGTTTATAATTTTAATTAAACTTTTAGATACTTTAATTCCTTCATTAGATTTCCGCTTCATATCACCAAACTCTTTTTGAATATTTAGTATATTATTTCTAACTACATTATATTCGTCATCTGTAAACGTATATGGCATATCGTCAATCATATCCTTAAATGAAAATTTCTTATTGCAATACTCATTAATTACTTCTGACAGCTTCATAATTTTTGTTCCATGGATTAAAGCACCGCCTTCTGTTGCATCTATTACATTTATGTCTTTTATAGATTTTATTGCATCTTCAAACCATTCAAGATATATAAGCCAGTCATAACGCGTCATAACTTTCCCACCATCTATGCTCTCAACAAGTTTTCTACTATCTTCATCATTTATTATGTTCTTTACAACTCCACCAGCATGTGTTACATTGCCACTATATGCTAAGTCTTGTCCTATAAGTACAATATTTTTAAATCCCAATGAAACACATGCAGTAAAGGCAGCAGTGGCAACTGAACCTCCATTATTATATGTAGGAAATGCTCGATTAAATTTATTATATAAATCATACATATAAACAGAACCTCTAAACCAGATTTTGCGTCCCTTATGCATATCCATAAATTTAGTATTAGCTTCAAGTACACAAAACATTGGAATATTATGACATCTCTCATCCTTAAGATGCCCCTTTGCTTTTTTAGAATCAAGGGTAATTATTGCATCAAAATTAATATTATGTTTAATAAGATGTTTTACTGAAGTATCAGTTGCAAAAATAAATGCTTTTCCTTCTGCATTCTTAAGTTCATCTATATTTTTATCAAGGGATGGTCCTGCTGCTACTATTATTGCAGGGACTTCATCAGGTATTTTACCTATAAATTCTGAAATATAATTACTTTCTTTTATATAACACATATTACTGATAGCATTCTTAGCAAGGGTCACAGATAAATGCTTTTCAGTATCCATATTTACTTTTTCAAGATTATTAGCTTTATATATTTTTTGAAGAAATTCAACATACTCATCACCATATATTTTGTCATAAACTGGGTGATTGCATATTATTTGTGTAATTAACATTCTCCAATCCATATGTTTCTGCAAAAATTCTTCAAATTCGATATAATTAATATTGTTAATAAAGAGATTAACACGCTTATCATTTAAAATATTTGATATATCAATATTGTTTAAAACATATAAAAATACGGATATATCAGGTTCATAAAGATAAACTATTGCATCTGCCTGCAATCTTTTTAACATTTCAAGTACAAAAAGACCATTTCCAATCCCAAACATCATAACTGATATATTAAGATTTTGAAATTCATACTGGTCTGCCCATTTATTTACCTCGCTTAAAGGTCTGTATATACTATTTAATCTATATTTAACACTATCTTTTTCTATTATTAATGCTTTATTTCCATCTTTTGTCTCTGTTTCCTTGATATTATCATACAAATATTCATTACTATTTAATATTTCTTCTAATTTATCATAAAGTGCTTGTCTGCCTTTTTTTATTACAGACAAGTTTTTTTCTAAATAATCCATCACCTGTCATTCCTTTATTTCACTTATTTTTTATTTCATATTATCTAATAGTTCCTGCATATATTCCAGATAATCATATTGTAATATATCAGCTAAAAGCACCATATCGCCATCTTCTAATGCTCTCATTGCATCTTTTAATGTATTAATTAATTTTGTTTCATCAAGATAAAATCCATCATTCTCTGTTTTGTATGTAAAAAGTGTGTCGATAGCTGTCATCATTCCACCAAGCACAAATTCAAATTTATTTAAAGCTTCTTCAAGTTTTTGTTGGTAAAAAAGTTCTATTACTTCTTCAACATCTTTAACTGATTTTTTAATTAACTCTTTCTGTTGGTTCATGTATTGCCTCCCTATGTCAATATTTTTTATAATTATGAAAAAATGGAGCTGACCATATGGCCAGCTCCATCCGAAATACTAACAAAATTATAATTAACCAAGTAATGAAAGTATACCCTGTGTAGCCTGATTTGCCTGAGCAAGCATAGACTGACCTGCCTGCTGTAAGATAGATGATGATGAGTACTGAACCATCTCATCAGCCATATTAGCATCACGGATTCTGCTTTCTGATGACTGTAAGTTCTCAGCTGTGTTATCAGCATTGGCAATTGTATGATCTAATCTGTTCTGTAAAGCACCAAGAGCAGATCTCTGTAATGAAACCTTTGTAATAGCTGCATTAACAACTGTAATCAAACTTGTAAGTGCATTACCATTGCATTTACCATTTGAAATCCATTTAGCAACTCTTCCTGCTGAAACACCTAACTGACCAGCAGTCATCATTTCAATATTTAATGAAATCAACTGACTTGTATTAGCACCAACTTGGAGATTAAGTTTTCTTGAAGGCTCTTTCTTTTCTGGTTCAACTTCTTTGTCATTAAATGTAAGAGTGTTCTTCTCTTCATCAAACTCAGGTTGTTCCCATGTATATTTCTCTGTTGCAAATCTACCTGAAAGAAGTTTCATTGTGTTGAACTCTGTCTGCGTTGCAATACGTGAAATTTCAGAAGTAAGAGCTCTTACTTCCTTAGCTATTGCCTTACGGTCAGCTGTAACGTTTGTATCATTAGCCGCCTGAACTGTAAGCTCTCTCATTCTCTGAAGTACTGAATGAACTTCATTTAAAGCACCTTCAGCCGTCTGGATAAGAGAAATACCATCCTGAGCATTAGTTGAAGCCTGATTAAGACCTCTTATCTGTCCTCTCATCTTCTCACTAATTGAAAGACCAGCTGCATCATCTGCTGCACGGTTTACTCTATAACCTGAAGATAACTTTTCTGTGGTCTTAGCAAGATTTCCGTTGGTAATACCCAACTGTCTACTAGCGTTAAACGCTGTCATATTATGTTGTACTATCATAATTAATTCCTCCTTGAAACTATAGTCTCATCCATGAGACTAGTGATAATTACTAATTTTCACTTCCTTATATCAGTCCGTACACATCAATTCAGAAATGAACATCATATAAATATTTGGTATATACTACTTTACCTGATATATATATCGGATAGCATAAAAAAAACTTTAGTATCTTTTTTAACTTTTTTAATTTTTCTTGTGTTATTTACGGCTGTCAACAAAATACGACTGCCATTCCCTATGCTGATTTGACATATTTTTATAATATGATACTGCAGTCTTATTACTCACTTTAAAATCTTTTATATCATTTCTCTTTGATATAAGAAATTTATTAAACTTTTCTTTATTTTTCTGTTCCATGTTTTCTATCTCAATTCCTATATCAGTAATAGTTCTAATAAAATTTTGCATTTCAAGTATCTGCTGACGATACTGGTTTGGTGATTCCTTTATTATACCACTTACTTTTGCAAAAATATTTTGAAACCCTCTGTCTATCTCAAGTACCTCATTAATTTGTACTTCTTTTTCACTAACTATTTTGTCAAAATTGTCTATATCCACTTTTTCTTCACTTAATATCTTATTTTGTTCTTTTGTAAGTTCTAAAAGTTTATTTATAAGTTCAAGCTTTTTACGGAGTGAACCATGCAATACTGATATATATGTATTTATATTATCCATAATTTACCCCATTTCTATTTCAATTTATTGGTATATTTTTAATTTACGTTATTAATTCTCATTACCTCTTTCCATGTTTCACGCATTGTCTTTATATGCTTTAAAGCTTCTTGTAATGCCTCTTTATCTTTTTTAACATTAGCTTCCACAAGCTTCCTATATATATAATCATATACCCTGTCAAAATCTTTTGCTACAGGATACTTCATATCGAGTGTACTCCTTAGTTCCACTATAATTTTTTCTGCCTTTATTATATTTGTATTGGCTTTTGAAATATCATTTTCATCTATACCCTCAAGTGCTATATTGCAGAATTTCACAGCTCCATCATAAAGCATAAGAGTCAGTCTTGCAGGTGATGCTGTATTTACAGCATTTTTTTTATAAAAATTTGCTGCATTAGTAGTACTATATTTCGCCATAACGACCTCCGTGTATGTTATGTTTTGTATAATCATAGTGCCGCCCAGAATGGGCGGCTCCTATACATAAATGTTCCATTCACAACTAAAATCTTATTAGCCTCCTATAAGGTTCGCTAAAGAGTTCTGCTGTGACTGTAGATTTGCGAGTGCTTTCTCCATAGCAGTAAACTGTTTGTAATATCTATCTTCAATATCATTAAGTTTATCCTGCCATGTAGAAATATCTTTTTTATAATCTGAAAGCTGTGAAGCCATTTCTTTATCATTGTAAAATGTCAAAGCCCCACTTAGCTTAGTAGATGACATCTTTTTCTGTAAATCTTGATATAAATTATCACTAAGTTTAGTAAAAACTTGCATTACTGTATCAGGGTCTTCTTCAAGCATCTTTTTAAGAACATTATCCTTATCAGCATACTCAGAGTCATCCTCATCACCCAGAATGTGTAAAAGACCTCCTTCTGCATAGTCAGCAGATGTTGTAATGCCAAGTGAACTTAATGCATACTTCTTGCCATCTGATGCTGTATATGTTCCCATCATATTATTTCTAAATGAAGAAATAATCCCACTAAGAGTCGTATCACGCCTGAGAAGTGAATCTTTAATCTTGCTTTCCCATTTCTCAACCTCTGATTCACTCATTGCTTCTTTTTCTTCATCTGTCAATACATCATAGCCTTTAGCAGTATCAGCACCATAGTACTTATTCATTTCCTTAAGGATAGAGTTATACTCTGTTATAAAATCCTTAATTGTGTCATATATCGCTGATGTGTCATTAGTTACTGAAATATTAACTGTTTCTCCTTCTGCTGTTTCACTAAGGATATTAAGTTCAAGACCTGCTACTGATACATTAGTAGTATCACTTTTAATTATTGCACCATTAAAAGTGATTTCAGTATCTTGAGCTGCTACTACTGCCATCTGTGTATCATCTGCTGCGGTCTCCTTGACACCAGTGATTTCACCAAGACCAAGTGATTTAAGGGCAGCTCCATTATCAGTAGGAACTTCAACTGGCATTTCAGTAGCATAATTTTTTGCTGCCTTTTCAACATCAGTATTAATTTGAAGAGTTCTGTCAATACGATTTTTAAAAATAAAATTTTGGGCAGCATAATCTTCATTGTTAGGGTCTAATTGCTCATCCTTAACCATATCTTCAGTAATGCCATTCTCAACAGCATTTGAAATCTTATTCTTATAATCATCTGTTTTCAGAAGTTCTTTTGTCTTTTTTTCTATATACTTATCCTTTGCTGATTCTATAGCTTTTTTATATTCAGCTTCATCTTTATAAGAACTTTTATCTTTTATCTTATACCCTTTTTTATTCAGATACTCTACATAATGCTCCTCAGTTGGTTCTGTACCTTCTTGTATTTCTAATTCTTTTCTTACATCAGCATCTAAGTTTTTAGTTGCTTCTTTTTTTGCAACAGCAGTATAGAAATTAGTTGCTTTCTCTTTAACATCTTTTTCTTGACTGTTATTAGCAATTGTAGTTAACTGGTCTATAACATCATCGACACTTGTTCCATTTTGCAGACTAGCCATAATGTTATCAGCTTTTGTTTTATCAGAGCCTGACAGCTTGTTGTAACCTATGATATCTTTTAATTCTTTTGATGCAGTCTGTTGAGTATCACTCATAACACCTGATGTAATTGTAAATTTATTTCCCTCACCACTCTTATTAGAACTTACAAAAAACCTCTGCTGTTTTTCATCAAATGAAGCATTAAGACCTGCACCCGTGAGCTTATCAACAAAATTTTGGACAGTGGTATTTTCATCTACATCAAGGTAAACTGTTTTGGCATCACTGCCTTCCCCAGTTGTAATCTTTATTTGCTGACCTTCTTTAAAACTTTTTGTTCCATCTGCACCCATTAAATCTACAAGTTTAGACTTTGAAGATGCTGCTTTATAAGTAGGCTTTCCATCAGTACCTAAAACTTCATCTCCTTTTTCGTCTTTTACAACTTCACCCTTTATTTTACCACCAACAACACTCTGTGCAGATGCAATCTGATTTACTTTAATCGCATAACTTCCCGTTGCTGCACTTGTTGATGCTGTTGCTGTTACTTTTGAAGTATTTGATGATGTTGCTGCTTTTGTCCGGTAGTTAGACTGTAATCTTATCTTTGCAAGTGAATTTTTATAAAAATCGTAAATCTTCGTGTTTAATGAAGACCATACTTCCTGCTTCCACTCTAATTTTGTCTTTTTATTCTCTATCTTTGTCTGCTTTGTACGCTGTGCAGACATAAGTGCTGCTACAATAGACTCTGTATTAAGTCCTGAGTTAAGACCTGTCATTCTTATTGGCATTATGACCACTCCTATCCTTTAAAATTTCTTGTCAACTATGATGCCAGCCAATTCCAATGTCTTTTTAAGTGCCTCTATTGATTCTTCAGGAGGAGCTTCAAGAACAAGCTCATCGGTTTCTTTATCATAAACCTTTATAGACACCCTATTTGTCGCTTCATCATAGTTATACTCGCATCGTGTACGTTGTGCCTTTAACTTAGAATTCATGTCGGCAAATGCAGAATCAAGAGTATCTTTTGACAGTACCCTTCCTTTTTCCAGTGATTTGTTATCTTTATCTTTAACACTGGCTGTTTTGTCAGGGTTAGTCTTTCCATCCAACGTATTTCCCTGTGGTTCAGCTACTGCTACTTTTACAGGTGATGGAGTTTTCTCATATTCTGATACATTTTTAACCGGCATTTCTAGCTTCTCAATATTAATTGACATCTGACCACCTCCGTGTGATATTTGTATTCCTTTACAAAATTTTCTTAAAATATGCGATATTTTTTGTATCAAAAATACTATAAATAGTTCATCTTGATTTTATATCGGCATATCTTACAGATTACTTAATATTTCCAGCAAACAGATTTTCAAGGGACTGGACATCCACATCTGCCTGTGCCGCTTTTTTGTTTTCGTCCTGTATCTGTTCATATATTTCCTTGCGGTATATTGGTACAGATTTTGGTGCATTTATTCCTATCTTTATCTGGTCTCCTTTTATTTCTAAGAGTGTAATTTCTATGTCACTGCCTATAACTATTGACTGGTTTATTTTACGTGCAAGAGCTAACATCCTGTCATCCCTCCAATCCCAATAAATCTATATTTACTACTGTTTTATCAGCTTATGCTTGATTTCATACTCTGGGCTGTCTAGTATAATCTGCACTCCCTTTCTAGTAGAGGCATTTATTATAAGAGGTGCCCTCATATTTACTGATGTCTCCTTAACATCCACGGGAATTGTTGCCATAAGAAATACTGCTAAGTCTTCATCAGAGTAATCACCAATAGGCTTTAACATTTCATCGTTTACATGGGGATTATAGTTTTCATCCGCCTTAAATGGATTGACTATAGGAAATGCAAGCATTTTTTCATCTATACTTTGAAGCCATGAGAAGAAAGATTTGCTATCTGCGTCTATATCATAAAGTATGGTATAATCTTTATAATCCTCAAAACCTAGTATTCCATTGTCAAAATGTACTATTTTTTCGTTTCCTATTTCAATCTCTCCAAAATATTTTGTATCAATTTTCATATGCTGCCTCCATATCAAATGTAATCCAGCAACGAATTGCCAAGTATCTTTGAAGTTACTTGAAGTGATGCCTGATACAGATTATCTGCTTGTGTAACATTAATAAATACATCTGGCAAATCAACACTTTCATTTTCTCCGAGTTTGTCTTCTGTATCAACTCTGTTATCTAGGAGTTTGTCGTATGTAAGCTCTGTCCGCTTGTACCTTGCACCACAGTCTGCTAAAGCAACATTAAGCTGTTCTTGTACATTATCTACCATAGTAAGACCCATACCAAAAGCTTCCGCCATAACACTTACTCTTAGCTGTTTTTCATCTTCAAGTGCGATTTTTAAAGAATTGAGAGCTGCAAGCTGTGTATCATCTGTAGTGTTAGCTATCATTTTCTTTACTTCATTAATTTTAATATCTGTTTCATCTACATACTTAACTGTCTGCTCTATATAGTCAATCGTACGATATATATCTGTGCTGAATGCGTCTCTTGCCTGCGTGTTTACATCAATTGTCTGACTAAAGTTAATCTCATAATTTATAGTCTGTTTTTCTGGCTCAGAGTACTTTATATCTTTCTTGGTAACCGTGTCATGAGATTCTGCTTCAAAATACATCTCTGGGCGTACATCAAACTTATCAAAATCTGTCTTCAAATATTGAACAGAAATTGATGCCTGTGCTTCTTGTATAGCAGAAAATACGTCCTTACCAACAAGTATTTCGCCTGTATCGTAGAGATAAACAACTTGGTCAGGTTCAATTTCACGCACAGTATTGGAATCAGTTGAAAGTTTCACATCTGGCGTAAGCTCTACTTCTATGCCATCCTGACCTGTATATGTCATAACAATACTGCTGTCTAAACCAAAATTATTTTCCATTCCATCGGCTATTGCACAGTCTTTGTATGCAAGCTGTAACCGATATGCAGTTGAAGTATAAGCCTGTTCAGTGATATAATCCTGCCCATCTGTAATATCTGCACTATAAGATGCTCCACCTATAACTGATGTTACGTTTCTAAATGAATCATATGCAAAGTTTTCTGTTATCTTATACTCAAGGTTAGTGGTTACTGATGGAAACAGCAGTGATGTATCAGTACGATATCCTGTAAAAAGATAACGTCCTGAATAATCTTGATTTGCTTCACCCTGAAATATAGATTCCACATTTTTCCTAAGTGTCTGCACTACTGAAGTTCTCTGGTCTACTTCTAAGTCGTCACAGTTACCTTGGTTGAGAAGGGCTTTCATTGAATCCAAAACTTTTCCTGCATTAGTCATAGCTCCTTCTGTCATATCCATCCACTCTAATGCATCTCTGACATTTCTTTCGGTATACTGCTGAATTTGTGCATATGTTGTTCTAAGTTTAAGAGAACGCACTGCAACTACTGGGTCATCTGATGGACGCTGTATTTTTTGCTGTGATGTATACTGTTCCTCATATTTTAATAGTTTATTCTTAGCGTTAAGTATGTGGCTCTTAGCGCTGTTGGAAAGCATAGTATTTGTTACTCTCATTATTTACCCTCCTCATTTTACAATCCCATTTCATTTATAAGTTTATTAAGTACTTCATTCATTACTGATACCACTCTGTACTGTATATTTAAAAGGTTTCTTACTTCTATAATCATCTGACCTTCTTCATCTTCATCTACACCTGCTGTTGAAAGTCTTCTGTTGTCAACTGCCGCATTTATATTTTCTGCGTTTTCAGCACTTTTTATCATTTTTTGTGAGTCAACACCAATGGTAGTAGTTATACTCTGTATAAATTCTATAGGATTGCCTTGCTTAAACATTGTTTTGTCACTCTGTATTGATGCAAGGATAAGTAAGTTTTCTGCTTCTTCCTGTCCACTCTGGTCTATATTGCCTGTGGTGTCACCTAATGGATCTCTGGCGGAGGCTGCTAAAAGCTTGCCATCTTTAACCATATCTCGGCTGGCTGCAAAGTTTTCTGCAGTCATGGTATAGTACGAAGCTTTTTCTTCTGCTGATGTAAGTGAATTAAATGAAAATATACTGTCTTCTTCTGATACATATATTTCTTCTACAATTTTATTGTTATCGTTTGTATCAATTATCTGATAACATTTATACGAAATTCCACCTATAATGATTTCTTCGTCGTCGTCACCAAGCGGCTTTTCTTCAAGACTATATCCCTTATCTTCACCATAATCTGATTCAAAATATTCATCCCCAGCATCGCCTGTAAAAACTTTATTGCCATTCAGATAGTAATAGCCATCCTTAGAGCTTTTTAAAAACTCTGTCATATCAAGCTGATTTGACGAGGTTGCATCATTGGCGACAAACAGGTCTACTCCTTTATTGCCATACATATCATAGCCTCTGTTCTGCTGCTGGTTAAATGTTGCTGAGAATGTTCTTACAAATTCATTTAACTGTGCCATGTAATATGGTATACCACGATAGTTGACAGAATCACCTATGGTTGCCTCTACAGTTCTTTCACTGTCTTCTGCTGACTTAATAGTATTGTCTAAATAAGTTTTTTGCTGTTCAGAAAGCTCATTTGACAGATTAAATGTATACGTATATGTTCCATCAGGGGCTACTTTAACACTGAATGAATCATATTGAAAATCAAGGTGATTTACTTTAATCACACCATCAGAAGAAGGAATATTGAGCTTTGCTATATTTGCCGCAGAAGTGCTGCTTGATGGGTTTGCTACAATTGTAAATGTATTATTATCTTCATCGAATCCCTGAAAATCTGCTTTGAAATTCTCACCGTTGTTACCATCTCTTATATCAAACAGTGCTTGTAACTGTCCGCCAAGGTTTGCATTTCTTGTATCAAATTTTGTTCCATTGCTCCATACAAGGTCATATAATCCCTCTGCATCTGTCTGGTTTGCAAGTGTATCAGATGGAACAAGCTCTATTCTGTTATAATTGTTGGTATCTACAAGTATATTACCTCCAAGGTAAACTATATACTGTGAAAGACCATTGCCATCAGCAGGCGGCTTTTCTAAAACATCAATATCCGCATATGATGACAATTCGTCAATAAGCTGTGCTCTTTGGTCTCTTAAATCGTTCGCTTTATTGCCAAAAACTTCCAGTGTGGCAATCTGCTTTGTAAGTGATGCAATTTGGTCTGCATATGCATTTATCTGATTTACTGTTGTATTTATCTGTATATTTAATTCTTCTTGCATCTGCTTGAAACTTCTGACTGTTTCATTGACATACGTTGCAAGTGTGTCAGCATAACCCATAGCTTCTGTACGTTTTGTGGTGTCTCCAGCAGAAGTTATAAGGTCTGTCAATCTGTTAAAGAAGTTATTCATAGAGTTTGAAATGCCTGCACTGTTGCTATCATTGGAATATACATAGTCTTCCAAACTCTTCATATAATATTCTCCTGTGCTGTAATAACCATATGTTGCACTGGTCTTACGGAATTTATAATCATAATATTCATCACGGGTACTATGGATAGCTACAGCTTCTGAACCTGTACCTATCATGCCAAAAGAGGTGCTTGTGGAAATAGGGCATTTTGTCACCTGCTCTACCCACTGTTTTGTATATCCCTGTGTTCTGGCATTTGATATATTATGTGCAGTTACATTAAACTGCGCATTATATGTAGCCATACCTGATGATGCTATACTTAATCCTAAAAATGTTGATGGCATATATCTGGCTTCCTTTCTGTTTTTTTATGCTTTGTTTACTAAGCCATTCTCTCTATAAGATGCTGCAACATCTCATCAATGGTATTTATATATCTGGATGCTGCGTTAAATGCGTGTTGATACTGCAAAAGATAAACAAGCTCTTCGTCAGTTGCTACACCAGCCATCTGCTGTCTTTTGTCTTCAATGCTTTCCACAAGCTTTGTCTGGTCATCAACCATTGTTTGCCATACATGACCTTGTGTAGCAAGCCCATCTATCATTCCTTTATAATAGTCACTGTATGCATATATAGTCAGAGGAGTGTTAGGGTCAAGCACTGCTGATTTTTCATACCACTTTTTAAGCAGTGCATCATATATACCGCCTGGTCCTTGAGAATATATGCCTGTTTCTCCTGCCAATGGATTCGCCATAACCGGAAGCAGTGAGTAGTTGGCAAGTATTTTGTCATTCATCTCAAGATTTCTAATAGTATACTGTGAAAAAATATCGCCATCTACCTCTTCATTATATACATAGAGTTTATATTTTGTCTCTCCATCACTGTCTACAAACTTTTGTGTAAGTGGAGTCCCATCATCAGTAGTTAATTCTTCATCCAAAACTAAAATAGTATAACGGTCAGAACCTTTTCTTTTAAAAAGTTCTTCACCAATGGTATTATCATCATCTGCACCAGTAGGACAGTTTACCACGTCAAGTATTTTGTAAGTTCCTTCTTCAAGGTTAACTGGCTTACCATTGATATCTACACCATCAAAACCATCCATGTCATAGTCGATATTTGGACAGAACACATCATTCATCATCGTTACCATATCATGGATAAGCTTGTCGAACTGTGATTCTATCTTGGTAAGTATGGAATTGCCTGTTGTATTGTTAAATACTTTTCTGTCTTCTTCAAATTGTTCATATGCTATCTCGTATTCTTCATAAGCCTCATCATATGCATCTGTATCAATATCACCGTTCTCATCCTTGTAGTCGTCTATCTTAGGCTCTTTTGGAGGTGAAGGCAAATCTGTATAGTTAGCATATTTCTTTCCACGTGCTGTCAATATTCCATATAATGAGCCTGTATCGGTCATATATTTATTGGAGTATGCTTTATCCAAGTTGTACACATCACCATAGCCATTGTCAGCCCACACAACTTTATACATACCTGTGTCTTCTGACAGCCGCTCACATTTCATATGGTAACTGTTGCCCTCTATTACCAGTGGTGCACCGCTTACATACACCTGAATTCTTCCATCTATATCTTCTCTATAGGTGTAATATGTATATTCAGCAAGTTCATCAAGAAGATAGTTTCTTATATCTCTATAGTCATTGGCATTTTCTACGCCTGACGCTTCTGTCATGGTAATAGTTAGATTGTACTCTGCAATCTGGTCACTTATCTCATTAATCTTATCAACTTGTTTTTCGATTTCATTATTTAGACCTACCTGATAGTCTGTCAACTCTTTATAGACATCATACGCACGGTCTATAAATGACTGTGCACCTGATATAAAAAGCTTACGTTGCGCAATATTAGTTGGGTCAGTGGACAGTGATTGCACCTGAGCCCATATATCTGTAAGAGAATAAAGAAATTCAACGCCTTCCATCTCTCCAAATATATCTTCTATTTCATTTTCTGTTTCATACTGCTTTTCATAAAAATTCTGTCGGCTGACTTCAACTCTGTATTCTTTGTCAAGAAACTGGTCACGTATCTGACGTATTGAATCAACCCTTGTTCCCATACCAATCTGTAGTGTAGACTTATCAGTAACCCTATATGTCTGGTATGGCATATCAGCATTTATATTTTGCTGCCTTGTATACCCTGGTGTCTTTGTATTGGCAAGGTTATGCGATGTAGTATTAAGCCCTGACTGTGCTGAGCGTATGCCTTGCACACCTACACCAAAGCTTGTAAGTAAACTACCCATATTGTACCTCCATCTTACTTAATCTCTATAAAACAAAAAAGACGGATATCTCCTTGGAAACAATTAAGGATTATCCTGGCCGGCATTTAGCCGGTCCAGAAATAACTACTACTGCTTTGCATCAAATCCTCCGCTGCCATAATCTGCGGTATAGATATTTGTTGCATTGCGATTGTAATTATTGTTCCCTGGCGACATCCGTGTACTTTGAATAAAGTTCATCTGAAACTCTATCATTTCAAGGGAATTTTCTATTAAACCTTTATTCCGCTCATTCACCTCCACAAGCCGTTTCATAATAATGCGCAATGAATCGTGGAGTACTGCCAACATCTCCTTTTCCTTAGGTTGCTTTGCCAGAAGCTTCGTAAGAGTTGTTAAGTCAAGTTCTTCTGGTTTTTTATTAAGAACTACTGCTATGTTCTTAATAGTTTCTTCTCTTCTGCGTCCAATCATGCCTGCCTTGTCAACCAAAAGCTGTTCCTGTGCGGTAATTTTCTTTAGTTCTTCTAAATCATTCTGTACTAGAACCCTTGTCTTCTTCTCTGATACTGGCACAAGTTCTTCATAAATTGCTTTCTCAGAACTAAGTGAACTGATAAGTTCATCAATTAAACTAGCCATATTTAGCCTCCTTCCACTTATAAAATGGAATCAAGGTATTTGCTAACCATCTTATCTGCAATTTCCTGTGCAGATACATTGTATGTTCCGGTGGTCAGTGCATCTTTTATACCAGCTACTTTGTCTTCTCTAATATCAGGTGCAGCCTTTATTGCTTCTTTAGCTATCTGGTAATCCTTACCTGACCTTGATACCTCATATCTTTCACTGGTCTTTGCACTGCCGGTTTCATTAGCTTTCTTAGGCTTAGTTGCCTGGTATAACTGGTTCATTTTATTAATAGCATCTATTCTCATAAAACCACCACCTAAATCTTACATGTTGATTATACTGGCTGTATGCAGCACAATATTTATGTTTCATAATATTTATCGGTAGTATTCCACTTTACTTTAGTAATTTTTAAAAATTTCGCAAAAATCAAAGGTAGCAAAATAATCCTGTGGTGTTTCTGCGCGTCTTATCATCTGGACATTTCCATCTTCTTTAAGTAAAAGTTCTGCTGATTTAAGTTTCCCATTATAGTTATATCCCATTGAAAATCCGTGTGCTCCTGTATCATGGATAAACAGATAATCGCCTATATTAATCTTTGGAAGCATCCTGTCAATAGCAAATTTGTCATTATTTTCACAGAGAGAACCTGTTATATCATATTTACAATTACATGAAATATTTTCCTTTCCAAGCACTGTAATATGATGATATGCACCATACATAGCTGGACGCATAAGGTTTACGGCACACGCATCCACGCCAATATATTCTTTATATATGTGTTTTTCATGTATCGCCTTTGTTACAAGCCCACCATAAGGCCCTAACATAAAACGCCCAAGTTCTGTAAATATAGAGACATCTCCAAGCCCTGTTGGTACTAGAATTTTTTCAAACTGCTTTCTTACTCCTTCGCTGATTACTGCAATGTCGTTTGGTTCTTTATCAGGTGTATAAGGTATGCCAACACCTCCTGAAAGATTTATAAATGAAATGCAAACGTCTGTTTTTTCTTTTATCTCGGCTGCAAGTTCAAATAGTATTCCTGCAAGTGTTGGATAATATTCATTAGTTACAGTATTGCTTGCTAAAAATGAATGTATTCCAAACTTCTTTACACCTAGTGTTTTAAGCTCTAATATTGCTTCTATAATCTGTTCCTTTGTCATACCGTATTTGGCATCACCAGGGTTGTCCATAATGTCAGTTCCCATCTTAAATATGCCACCCGGATTGTAACGACAAAATACTGTGTCAGGTATACCTGCTGCCTCCTTAAGAAAGCTGATATGTGTTATATCATCAAGATTTATATATGCCCCAAGTTCTTTGGCTTTTTTATATTCGCAAGCTGGTGTGACATTGGATGAAAACATAATGTCAGACCCTTTAAAACCACAAGCTTCTGCCATCATAAGTTCCGTAAGTGATGAACAGTCCACACCACACCCTTCTTCTTTTAAAATATTTAGTATAAAGGGATTGGGAGTCGCTTTTACTGCAAAATATTCACGGAAACCTTTATTCCATGAAAAGGCGGCTTTAAGCTTGCGTGCATTTTCACGTATAGCCTTTTCATCATAAATATGGAAAGGCGTTGGGTATGTTTTAACTATTTTTTCAACTTGTTCTTTTGTAACAAATGGTATTTTTTTCATGTTATTTTCCCTCCTAAATGTACCTTTCTCCAATCGTTAATGTACTTATTATCGTGCCTAGTATAGCACAACCTAAAAACAATTACAACTTAATAGTAGATACTCTTCATATATGCCACCCTAAATTTTTGCTTTACTTTCATCTGCAAAAAAGTATATAATACAAATGTTTGTTCGCAATATTGATTTGGAGTGGAGGTTTTTATGAGTGAATATACAGGAAAAGAAATTGTAATACTTGAAGGTCTTGAAGCTGTACGCAAGCGTCCGGGTATGTATATAGGTTCTACAGGACCACGTGGGCTTCACCATCTTATATGGGAAATCCTTGATAATAGTATAGATGAACAGCTTGCAGGGTTTTGTAATGAAATACACATAACTATGTTAAAGGATGGCGGAATGTGTATTAAAGATAATGGTCGTGGTGTGCCTGTGGATATTCACCCAACAAAAAAGGTTGCAACTGAACGTGTTGTATATACAATACTTCATGCTGGCGGCAAATTTGGGAACTCTGCGTATAAGGTTTCAGGTGGATTGCATGGTGTTGGTTCTTCTGTTGTCAATGCACTATCTGCACGAATGATTGTAGAAGTACACAGGAACGGTGTTGTATACCGTGATGAGTACAAGGACGGCGGTCATCCTATTACACCTCTTAACAGTGATGGTTCTCTTGAACCTGTCTGCAAATGTGCAAAGGCGGATACTGGTACTACTGTTACTTTTTACCCTGACCCTGATATTTTTGAAACAGTAGAATTTAAGGCAGATATTATTAAGAAGAAACTGCGGGAGACTGCATATTTAAACAAAAATTTAAAGCTTGTGTTCTTAGATGAAACTACAGGTGAAGAAAAAGTTTATATGGAAAAAGATGGTATTAAAAGTTTTATTAGCTATATTAACCGTGATGCTAATGTCCTGTATAGTGAACCTATTTACATAGAAGGCACAAGCAGTGGCATAGAAGTTGAAGTTGCTTTCCAATATACAGCAAACTTTTCAGAACAGATTAACCCTTATTGCAACAGGATAAATGTAGTTGATGGCGGAACACTTGTTACTGGTTTTAAAACTGCACTTACTCGTGTTATGAATCAGTATGCAAGAGAACTTGGAGTGCTTAAAGATAAAGATGAAAATTTTGATGGCAAAGATATAAGAAATGGCATTGTTGCCATTATTTCTATTAAACACCCTGACCCACAGTTTGAGGGGCAGACAAAGACGAAGCTTGGCAATACCGATGCCAAAACAGCCGTAGATGATGTTTTTAGTACTGAGGTACAGCGTTATCTTGATAAAAATATTGATGTATTGCGTACAATCCTTGATAACTCTATGAAATCATATAACGCACGCAAGGCAAGTGACAAAGCACGTAATGCAGTTCTAAAGCAATTAAATGATGTTGATACAAAGAGTAAACTCGCTGCTTGTACTTCTAAGAAAGCAGAGGAGTGTGAAGTATATATTGTCGAAGGTGATTCTGCAGGAGGAACTGTAAAAACTGCAAGAAACAGACGTACTCAAGCTGTGTTGCCACTTAGGGGTAAGATTCTTAATGTGGAGAAGGCTACTTTAGAGAAAATACTTATAAATAATGAAATAAAATCAATGATAGCAGCATTTGGCTGTGGTATAGGTGATGAATTTGATATAAATAAGCTGCGCTATGATAAAATTATAATCCTTACAGATGCTGATGTTGATGGTGCACATATAAGCACACTGCTACTTACATTCTTTTATAGGTTTATGCCTGAATTAATCTATTCTGGCAAAGTTTACAGGGGACTTCCACCACTTTATAAAGTGGATTACACCATTGGTAAAAAGAAAAAATCTGAATACCTGTTTGATGATTTTGCATTGGAAAAGTTTAGGAAAAATAAGAGCAACAAAATTACAGGTTTACAGCGTTACAAGGGTCTTGGTGAAATGGACGCACAGCAGCTATGGGAGACGACTCTTGACCCTGAAAGCAGGATTCTTGCACAAATTTCAATAAGTGACAGTGTAGATGCGGATGAAATTACATCTGTTCTTATGAGCAGCAATGTACCACCACGCAGGCAGTTTATAATGGAAGAAGCAAAATATGCCAGATTAGATATATAGAAAGGGGCTAGTTTTTATTATGAATTATAATGAACAGTCTATAATACAGTTAGATTTTTCAGAGGAAATGCGCAACTCATACAGAGATTATGCAGTAAGTGTAATAATTGCAAGGGCTTTGCCTGATGTAAGAGATGGACTTAAACCTGTACAACGGCGTATTCTCTATGCAATGAAGGAACTTTCACTGTCACCTGATAAACCACACAGAAAAAGTGCACGTATTGTTGGTGATACAATGGGTAAGTACCACCCTCATGGTGACAGCTCAATATATGATGCTCTCGTACACATGACAGAAGACTATTCGCTTTCTATACCACTTGTAGACGGACATGGAAACTTTGGCTCAATAGATGGCGATGGTGCTGCCGCTATGCGTTATACAGAAGCAAGGCTTTCGCAAGGTGCAATGACACTACTTGAAAACCTCGACAAAGGTCTTGTTCAGTTTGCTCCAAACTTTGATGAGAGTGAAAAAGAACCAAATGTGTTGCCTGCTACGCTTCCTAACCTTCTTATCAATGGAACGACTGGCATAGCAGTAGGTATGGCAACTAATATACCACCACATAATGCCGCTGAAGTTATTGACGGAGTTATTGCATATATGGATAATCCAGAGATATCCACAAAGGGACTTATGAAGTATATTAAAGGACCTGACTTTCCTACAGGAGCTACAATAACAAACTCTGACGATATTTTTAATATTTATGACACTGGCGAAGGTAAACTAAAGATACGCTCAAAAGTCGAGATTGAAAACAGCACCAATGGCCGCAAAAATCTTGTAATTACAGAAATACCATATACGATTGCTGGCAACAAAACAAAGCTTCTTGAAAATCTTGTAGCCCTTTCTAAAGATAAGGTGTTTGATGAGATATACGATGTAAGAGATGAGTCTTCTAAAGAGGGGATACGTATTGTAATTGAAGTAAAAAAAGACAGAAATATAGAAAATCTGCTTAATGGACTTTACCAAAAGACTCCTATGGAAGATACGTATGGTGTAAATATGCTTGCAGTTAAGAATAAACAACCAGTTACATTTACACTTAAAGGGCTTATAAGCGAATTTGTCATATTTCAAGAAAACCTTTATACAAAAGAGTACGAACATCTGCTTGCAAAAGCTAATGAAAGGCTTGAAATAGTTGAAGGGCTTATTAAGGCAGTTGATGTTATAGACCTTATTATAGAGATATTAAGGGGCAGCAGCTCTGTGAAACAGGCAAAAATGTGTCTTGCTGGCGGTTTAACAGATGGCATTAAATTTAAGACTAAAAAATCTGAAAAGGAAGCATCAAAGCTTGATTTTACAGAAAAACAGGCAGATGCAATACTCTCAATGCAGTTAAGCAAGCTTATAGGGCTTGAGCTTTTAAAGCTGCGCCAAGAAAATGATACGCTTGTAAATAATATTGCTGGATATAAAAAAGTATTGAATAATATAAATGAACTCCATAAAGTCATAAAAAAAAGGCTTAGGGTATATAAAAAACAGTTCGGCAGGGAAAGACGCACAGTCCTTGACAATATTAGCAATACTAAGTATGTTGAAGAAATTAAGGAAGAAACAGTCTATATAGTGATAGACAGATTTGGTTACTGCAAATCACTTGATGAAACAAGCTATTCGCGCCTTGCCCCCGAAACACTTGAAGAATACACACATATAATACCAATGAAAAACACCGACAAGCTCTGTGTATTTTCTGCTACAGGATATATGCACCAAATAAAGGCAATGTCTATACCTAAGGTAAAAAATCGTGACAAAGGTGTGCTGATTCAATCCCTCTGTAAAATTGGCAAAGATGATATAATAAAATATATAGCATCAAAAGATTTATCTGAATCTCAGGTCTTATTTGTAACAAAGACAGGATATGTAAAACTTGTATCAAGTATAGAATTTGAGACAAACCGCACTTGTATAGTTTCTACAAAGCTTGAAGAAGATGACAGCCTTGTATGTGTACAGCCAACTACTATAAAAGATAACAAAAATGTAATAATAATTACAAAGAATCAATTTTGCCTTGTATTTCCACTAGACCAGATAAATGAACTAAAAAAAATAAGCAAAGGGGTTAAGGGGATTACTCTTGCTAAAGATGATTATGTTGAGTATGCCTGTATATCAGCTTTAGATGAGACAGTTGTAGAATACAATGAAAAGCACTACAATATACAAAGAATAAAGGTTAAAAATCGAAATGATAAACCAGTAAAGGTTAAATAATATGATGCCATGGTCAAAAGTAGATAGCAATGTATGTTTACATGCAAATTGCTATCTACTAGCTTGACTCGCCAAACACCGACAAGAAGCAGATTTGCTTGCAAATATGCGGGATTGGAGGTGTTGGCAGGATTGCGGAAATTGCAGGGCAATGTAGCAATCCGTAGCATCAGTTGTGGGCAAACTACCTTTTGACCCCAACATCATAATATATAATAAAGAAAATTTTTTAAATCTCAAACTTATAACCCATTCCCCATATCGTTTTAATATACTTTCCTTTGTCACCGAGCTTACTCCTTAATTTCTTTACGTGTGTATCTATAGTTCTTGCATCTCCAAAATAGTCATAATTCCAGACGTTATTTAAAATACGCTCTCTTGACAAGGCAACACCTTGATTTGTGATAAAGTATGTCAAAAGCTCAAACTCTTTATAACTAAGCTCAATAACTTTTCCATCAATTTTAACTTCATGTGCAGACTGGTTTACTACAATACCTCCTGCCTCAAGGCTTCCCTCGTCAAGTGCATTCGTTCTGCGCAGTATCGCCTCGACTCTTGCAACAAGTATCTTCGGACTAAATGGCTTTGAAATATACTCATCAACTCCAAGGTTGAAGCCTAAAAGCTCATCTTTTTCATCACTTTTTGCTGTAAGCATAATAATTGGCACTTGTGAGTATTTTCTGATTTCACGACACACTTCCCAACCATCCATTTTAGGCATCATAACATCAAGTATAATAAGTGCAATGTCCTTATTGTCATAAAATATATCAACTACCTGCTCGCCATTTTCTGCTTCTATAACACTAAAATCTTTTTTTACTAGAAAGTCTTTCACTAGCTTTCTCATTCTGGATTCGTCATCGACAACTAATATTTTTAATTTCTCCATTACTGCAACCATCCTTTTCTGCTGCCAGACAACCTTGCCTTGCAAACTATTTTACTTTTAAAGCCTGCTCTCTTTTGTCAAGCTCTTGCTCTCTTTTATCAAGCTCACTTTTCCATGACTCATACTGGTCTATAAGTTCATCTTCCATCTTAGTTTTATAGTCAGTAAAGTAAGTAAAAACAGAATATTCACTGTGGTATGTTATAACGAGCATTGCAGCTATAATTAACACAAGAAAGGCTATTACCATGTTTCTTATAGTCCTTCCTGCAACCGCATTTTCATATGCCTGTTTATATTTTTCTGCTTTTATATCTGAAACACCACTGTCAGCAGAAGCTGTTGCTTTATTTACACCTGTAATCTTTGGGACTGGAACATTCATCAAAGTATCTTTTGACACAATCCCAGAAGATATAAGACTTTTTCTCATATTACCTACAAATTCAAGACCAATTACAGTCTGGAAAGATTTCTTATCAACAGACTTATTGTAAATCTTTAATACTGATTTCATATCAGCCATATTTGTATTGGCTACTATATATGAAATAGCTTCTTTTTCTTTCAGTGCCTTTTCATAGTCGTTTCTGCTTGAAAAAGAATAACCATCAACGACGTATTTATTAGTGCTTTCTGCCATAACACCCCTCCTTCCTCTAAACTGTTCTACAAACTAACTATTTAATTAGTTAAAAAATTCACATTGTCTGCCAGCCAATTTTTAACTACCTGTATAAGAGTTTCATCTTCTAACGCTTTTCTGTTTATTTTCTCATAGTCTTCTTTTGAAGCATACTCTTCAGTATTATATGAATATTCCTCATCTACTACTGCATTATAATCTTCCTCTGTGTACGATATGCCCTCTTTCTCCGAAAGTGCCATGGCAACAAGGTTTTCTTTTACAGTGTCCCTCGCAAGTTCATCAAGGTCGCTATTTCTAAAATCCTCTTCTGAGTTATACCCAAATGTTTGAAACACTTCATCAACGCTAGTTCCATACAGAGCAGCCATTCCATAATATCCTTGCATTACTATGGTTCTAGCAGATTCCATCATATCATCAGGATATTTTTTCACTTTACATATTTCCAAAAGCTCGTCCCATGCATATTCAGCCCTATCTTCTTGGTTTTCTTTTAACAATTCCTTTTTTAAATATTTTTCATATTCTTTTGTAGTCTTGTACTCTGATATTGATTGCACAAATTTGTCATTGTATTCAGGAACAATTTCATCTCCGCATATATACTCAATTTTCACTTTATACTGCACATTATGACCATCTATATCACTATTGCCAAATGTTCCCATTGGAATAGACACTGTAAACTCTGCTGTAGTACCTGTTTTCCTTCCAATTAGTGCTTCTTCAAAGCCATCAAGCCAGTCACCAGAACCAACTTCTACATAGTCCCTTGTACATGTATCATCTGCTCGAAGACCATCTACATAACCAACTATGTCTGCGTAAATCATATCGCCATTTTTAACAGTACCATTGAGTTTCTTATAAGTGGTACTCTGGTCTCTTAAATCGTCAATTTCAGCGTCTATATCATCTTGTGTAACTGCGATTGAAACTTTCAGTGAACTATAATTGCCAACCTCTATATAGTCATTGATATCAAAGCTGCTGTTCTGTGTATTATCATTATCTTTATCTTTCATTGAAGATAACCTAAGTCCAAGTCCTGTGCCCGCCACAAATAATAAAATACATATTACTGACACTAAAATTATATTCTTTTTATTTCTCATAAACATCTCCTATTGATTTATTTTTAGTTAAAAAACAAAAAGAGCCATCGCAGGCTCTTTTTGTCGGATAACTTTCGTTATCCAGCGTATAATAGGGTGGGAGTAGAAAGTTTTCACTTTCTGATTTAGAATATACATTGTAAATATGTCTAAAGTATGACTAATTTGTGAACATTTTGTAAATAAATTATTTTTTTTATAAATAGGTCAAAAAATAATTGAATTATTATTATTTTTGTGTAATACTAGTCGTGGTGGTTTGATTTTATAACATAGTAACACAAACTTTTTCAATTTTTATTTTTAACAAAAGGAGGTTTCTTAGCAATGGCATTAAAAAATGAGTACTTAATTAATTTGCTTGAAACAGTAAAAAAAAGAAATGCAGGTGAACCAGAATTTATACAGGCTGTTACAGAAGTTTTTGTATCACTTGAGCCGGTTATAGAAAAAAGACCTGACCTTGTAGAAGCAGGTGTTTTTGAACGTATCGTAGAACCTGAAAGACAGATTATTTTCCGTGTTCCTTGGGTTGATGATAATGGAAAGACACAGGTAAACAGAGGTTTCCGTGTTCAGTTTAATTCTGCAATAGGACCATACAAGGGCGGTTTAAGACTTCATCCGTCAGTATATATTGGAATTATTAAATTCCTTGGATTTGAACAGATTTTTAAAAACAGTCTTACAACACTTCCTATAGGCGGTGGCAAAGGTGGTTCTGACTTTGACCCTAAAGGAAAAAGTGATGGCGAAGTTATGCGTTTCTGCCAGAGCTTTATGACAGAGCTTTACAGACATATTGGTCCTGACTGTGATGTTCCTGCTGGCGACATTGGTACAGGTGCACGTGAAATTGGCTATATGTTTGGACAGTATAAGAGAATCTGCAATGAGTGGTCAGGTGTCCTTACTGGAAAAGGTCTTACTTATGGTGGTTCACTTGCACGTACAGAAGCAACTGGCTTTGGACTTTGCTATTTCACCAATGAAATGCTTAAGGCGAATGGCAAGAGCTTTAAAGACCAGACTGTTGTTATTTCAGGTTCTGGAAATGTTGCTATCTATGCAACAAAAAAAGCTACGGAACTTGGTGCTAAAGTTGTAGCTCTCTCAGATTCTAATGGATATATCTATGATCCAGATGGTATCGACCTTCCAGTTGTAAAACAGATTAAAGAAGTTGAAAGAGGACGTATTAAAGAATATGTTGACAGAACTTCACACAGCAATGCTGTTTATACAGAGGGATGCAGTGGCATCTGGACTATTAAATGCGATATCGCACTTCCTTGTGCTACACAGAATGAAATTGATGCAGACAGTGCTAAAGCCCTCGCTGCAAATGGATGCTATGCAGTAGCGGAAGGTGCTAATATGCCTTCAACTCCTGAAGCTATTGATGTTTATTTTGACAACAATATGCTCTACGGTCCTGCGAAAGCTGCTAATGCCGGCGGTGTTGCTACATCAGCACTTGAAATGAGTCAGAACTCAGAAAGGCTTTCATGGACATTTGAAGAAGTTGATTCTAAACTTCAGGGAATTATGGCACAGATTTTCAAATCATGTGATGAAGCATCAAAAGAATATGGCATGGATGGCAATTATATGGCAGGTGCTAATATTGCAGGTTTCTTAAAGGTTGCAGAAGCTATGAAAGCACAAGGCTGTGTATAAGCCATAGAATATATTAAACTTCCTAAAATATTAGTGTGGGTATATTAAAAAATTCCACTTATGCCTTTATGGCATAGGTGGAGTTTTTTTAACTAACAGATTTAAATTTTTCTTCTATTTCTGCAACTACTGTATCAATAAATTGCAACATACGTTTGTAGGAAATATATATAGGCTGCACGATATTTTTGTGCTCAGTTTCAAAGAAATAATTTAAAATCCATCTACGGCTGCTTGTAAGTTCTTTTTCTGTTATCATGTCATGTATTTCATACGGTTGAATATGTGCTAATGCATTGTGAATTCTTTTGCTTCCTTTATACTCATTGACAAGCCTAAAATCAATCATGTCCACATCTTTGCCAAAATACTTATATGTTTCCATATCGTGTTGAGTAAGTCCAATTACAGAAATATTTTTCATAAATTCAGGGCGTATCTGCAACATAAACATTTCGTCGGTTACCATATGGCTCCAATAGCCAAGATATAGACTACGCATGCTATTTGTCTTAAATGTTTCCATATTTTTCTCCATAAAATTATAGAGCCGCTGTCTAAATAAAGCCAAATTTTCCTCTTTGTGGAAATCATAGTCCATAATATCATCTCTGAAATGTGTGTGCTTTTTCATATCCCTTACATAATATTTACGTGCCATAATACCATCAGGGCATATATTTCCAGCTATAAAGTAGTCTACGTCAATATTCTTAATGTAGTATGGTGCAGTAATTTCTTTATCTTTTAAATGCTGCGATAATATATCTGCTATTACAAGATGAACCATTGTTCCTGCCATTTCAATTTCTCCTTTAAATAAGTTAATGCCAGAAGGGTTTCTTCTGGCATTTTCACTGTCATTGATTATTATATTTTTTACTATATTTAGCCTACAATTCTTCTGGCACCACATGGCTGTCTGTAATACATACCAGATATCTTTATACCATCTCTCTCATTGCTTGCATGTACTACTGAACCACCGCCAATATACATAGCAACGTGTCCTACAGACCCTCCATTTTTATAGAAAATCAAATCGCCTGGTTTAACGTTGGATAAGCTTACTTTAGTACCATATGTTGACTGTGCACTTGATGTTCTTGGAATACTGTATCCAAACTGTGCATATACACTCATAGTAAAACCTGAGCAGTCAGTACCATGTCTCAAACTTGTTCCTCCATATACATATGGGCATCCGACAAATTGCTGTGCGTATGAAGCTATTTGTGAGCCTGTACTACTACCATAGCTTGTACTAACTGTATTATCATTTGAAGAACTACTTCCTGATGAACTACTGCTTCCTGAGCTTGAGGAGCTGCTTCCTGATGAGCTACTACTTGATGAACTTGAAGAGCTGCTTCCTGATGAGCTACTGCTTGATGAACTTGAAGAGCTACTTCCTGATGATGAGCTATTACTTGATGAACTTGAAGAGCTACTGTAATCATCATCTGATGAACTGTAGCTATCATCCGATGACGCTTCCTCAGCTTCACGTGCTGCTGCAAGTGCTCTAAGTCTTTCCTGCTCTGCTCTTCTAGCTGCTTCTTTTGCACGTTCTTTTGCAATTTCTTCTTTTCTTGAGATAGCTTTCTTAAATCTTACTCTTACATTAACAAATTCTTTAGCAACATAGCCTCTACCATTATCTATAGAAATTCTTACCCAGTTGTCACCACATAACTTTTCTACACTAAATCTTTCTTCTTCTGGTATCTGTGTGACAATTGTTGATTTTGTACTTGTTCTTGACCTTACGTTAAGTGTTACAGTACCTTCCTTAACTGTTATGTACTTTGTTCCATACTTGTCGGCGAGCTTTTCAGCGTCAGCACCAATAGCAAGATATTCTTTTTTGATATATCCCTTAACAGAACCTGATTCTATCTGTACCCATCCGCCCTTGCAGTTGCGTAGAATCCTTGCTGCTGAACCTCTGTATAACTTACCAATAATTTTAGAATCCCTTTTACGTGGATGTCTACGTATATGAACATAATTATCAGCTATTGAAATACCTGTTGTTTTCCAACGCTCTGAAACTTTAGCTGTTTTAGTTTTCTTAGCAGCTTGTGTGTTTTTAGACTTACTTTCTGATGGAGCTTTTGTAGCCTCTGGTGCTTCTGTAGCTTCTGGTTCAGCAGTTTCCTCTGGTGCTGCAGTTTCTTCTGCAGGTACTGGAGTACTTTCAGAATCAGAAGTATTTTCTAAAACAGTATTTTGAACAAAATTAGATGCATAATACTTATCTAATGACAACGAAAGACCTGCCATTTCTGTTTCCTGACAAACTTCAGTTGCTGATGCTTTAATGCTGCCCGGCATACTATAACAAGCAAGTGATAATGTAAGTGCTGTTCCAAATACAGCTGCACGCTTGACCCAATGTGTCTTAACCATAATTACCTCCAGTAGTATTTATTTTCATTATCTTAATTATCAATTATTACAAATGTATTACACTGCAAAACCAATTATAGCAACGGCAACAACATTTGTCAACACTTGTTTTAACATAAATTTAACAAAAATATGCTGGAATCCTTATATTTTTTTGGAAAAATGCCATATTGTGTCAGATAGGCAAGAATGGTGACACATTTTGTTCTACATAACTAGAATTTTTCTACTGCTGTAGAGATTATACTCTTTTATGTTGAAATATTGTTCCTACCATTTTATCTTCAAATAAATCATAAAGTTTCTTTGGATGCTGACCATTCATAAGCACGACATCTATGCCAGCTTCATATGCAATTTCTACTGCTTTAATCTTTGTAATCATGCCACCTGTGCCAAACCTTGTTGTGACACCACTAGCAAGTTCCTTTATGTCATCTGTTATTTCATACACTACTGGTATAAGTGTCGCATTATCTGATTTATGTGGGTCTTTATCATAAAGACCATCTATATCAGACATTATTATAAGCAGGTCTGCTTTTGCGATTGTTGCAACTATTGCAGCAAGCGAGTCATTCTCTCCAACCTCAAGCTCTAATTCGTCAATTGCAACTGTATCATTTTCATTTATAACTGGAATTACTCCTTGTGAAATTAGACGCTCCATTGCATTTTCTACGTTACGTCTACGGTCTTCAAGCAGTATATATTTTGTCAGAAGCATTTGTGCAACCGTTATACTGTAGTTAGAAAAAATGTTGTCATACATATACATAAGCTCACATTGTCCTACAGCAGCACATGCTTGCTTTCCGGGCGTATCTTGTGGTTTATCCCTAAGCCCAAGCTTTCCCATGCCAAGACCTATAGCACCACTTGAGACAAGAACCACTTCATATCCTGCATTTTTAAGGTCTGCAAGCGTTTTAACAAGCTGTTCTACTCGTCGGATATTTAGCATCCCTGTTTTATGTGTCAATGTAGACGTTCCTACTTTAACTACTATACGTTTTCTTTCACTTATCTTTTTCATTAGAAGCCTCCAATTATTATTTTTATCGTTCTCTTTCTTTTTGCTTCTTAAGCAGACTTCCCACATCAAGCATCTCTGGTGTATCTTCCTGTCTTTTACGTTTTTTGTGTTCTTGCGGCGCTGTAGCAGTAGCGGCAGTAACACTGCTCTGTGTAGTTTCCTCTTTTACTGAAACACGAGACCGTGCGGTTGCCTTTGCTGTGGCGATTTTATCTTGTGTGGCAGATACAAGCCTTACGCCAAGCTTTATATCAAGCCTTCTATACACAATATCAATAATAAGAAATATTAGAGTAGCTATAAGAAATGCAAGAGTGAGGTTTTTATAAGCTGTTACTTCTTCTAGTTTACTGTCAAATATGCCTTCTAAGTTTTCTACATACTTTCCTGCTGTCTGGTGTACAAAGCTTTCTAGGCTGTCTGTTACATCTGCAAATCTGTATTCCTGTGAATACTGCATGGCAAGCCTTGTATTGCGTGAATCTTTTACTGTGCCATTTTGTGTGTTTTTAACATTTACAGAATAAATACCAGTATTTTCAAGTTTAGTTTCACCTTCATATACTCCCGGGGATACCGCTTTAAGCTCTGTATCTGTCTTTTTCCCATCTGTGTCTGTAATAGTCGCAGTTATTTTTGTACTAGCTGAATATTCTGGAGTAGTATAAACAATTTTACCACTGTTGCCTTCCTGTAATACACTTACTTTGCTGCCTTCTTCTTCGGCGATATCTGTAATCCAATTAATTATATTTTTCCAGAACTCCGGATATCCGCTCCACATAGCATAATTTCCAGTCCACTGGTTCGTTACATCAGAGGTAAACGCCACTGTTCTGCCTAAGCCATACTGCCAACACGCAAGTACTGGGTCATTATCTTTATCAGAAGAAAGTACCTGTATAGCTTCAGGCTTTATACTTGTTGCAATATATCCAGCCATAGCAGGTAATCCGTCCTGTGCTTCACTGCCAAGAATATCACTGGTACTTTTTATTATAGGAGTAAATACTCTGTTGACAATATATTCTTTCTGTGCAAGGTATACTTCCTGTGCAAATATTCTTGAAAGCTCTGTGCCTGCACTTGTATTGTAAAACCTGCCACCACTTAGCTGCGCAAGCCTTTCTAAAAACCTGTCGTCAGCATCTGAACCTATTGATACAGTTGAAAGCGTTATATTATTTTCCTGAAGTTTATCTATAAGTCCTGGATACGCACTATAATATCCATCTTGACCATCTGTAAGAAGAATTATATGCTTTAATTGGCAGTCTAAATTTTTAATTTTATCAAATGCTTCTCTTACGGCTGGATAAATATTGGTTCCGCCGCCATCTTTTATTCCATATATACCCGCTTTTATGTCTTCTTTATTATCAGCTTTTTGTATATTTACATTCCATCCATATTTATCATCAAATGATATAACTCCAATGCTGTCTGTATTACGCAGGTTATCTACAGCGGAAGCAGCGGCATCCTTTGCCATATTAAGCTTGCTGTTTCCAGCATCGTCTGACAGCATACTTCCAGATTTATCTATAACCATTACCATAGCCATCTCAGGTATTTTCTTTTCCTGTGAAATATCCATATTGACAGGAAGCACATCTTCAATAGGGGTATCTTTATAATTTCCAAGTGCGAAACTTTTTTTGCCACCTATAGCAATAAATCCTCCGCCATAATCCTTTACATATGAATCCAGTGAACTTATAAAACCGGCAGGCAGACTGTCTGCATTAGTATTTTCCATAATTATACACTTATATTTATTCATGCCATCAAGGCTTGTTGGAGCTGCTTTTGCAGTAACAACATTAAACTTTACATTAGCAGATGCTAAAAGCTTCTGAAATTCTTTTGATTCACCCCTAGCCCCTTCAATAAGCAATACTTTTTCGGCACCTCCAGCTTCTGTAAATGCAGAATACTCATTATTAACACTTATTGTATCTTTCTCAGGTATAATTACAGCCTTGTATTCAGCAAATCCTTGGGTTGTTCTTGTATCCTGAAAAATAAACGAATTGCTTCCTGCCTGCAGTGATACATTTTCCTGTTTACTAAGCTTACCTTCTGTATACAATTGTAGAATGGCATTGGTCTTAACAGTGCTTTCAACTTCTACTTGAACTTTAAATTTGTCACCAGCCTGTATTTTTTCTGGAACTGTTAAATCAGATATATAAGCTTCACTGCCAATGCCAGTATCTTTCTGTAATACATTTACTTCTACATTTTGTGCCATAAGCACAGCACTCATTTTTTCAATCTGTCCTTCGTTCTGACAGCCATCTGTAATAAGCACCATACGTTTAGCTTCATCATCATCAAAAAGAGCCAAACCTGTACGCACCGCTTTTTCAATATTCGTAGCTGTTACAACAGGCATTGTCTCTACATCCGCAAACAAATTTACATTAGACATAAATTGTTCTACTCTTGCATCTGCACCAAATGCAACGACTGCTGCCCTATTATCTTTTGGAAGCTTACGCAGTGAATCTTGTACCATTTTTACAGTTTCATCTTTATTAGCAGCAAAACTTTCCGAAACATCAATTAAAAACACAGTGCCAGTATCTTTAGAACTTATATTAATTGACATATCTGACATAGCACATATTATTAGACATAATAAAATAAATCTTATACCTATAATGAAGCCTTTGCGTACACTATTTCCAATCCTTAAACGGCGTGATGAGACAAAAAGTATAATTGCAATCAAAGGTATTAGTAATAATATCATTGGATATTGTACAGAAATTTTTATCATAAATCAATCCTCCATTGCAAGAAATATTTGTTCCTACAACTTTTTTCTATATATATGCCATTCAACCATAAGAAGAATTAAAAGCACAGCAAGTACAGGAATTACAACCATCTTTTTAGAAACACTTGTGCTAACCTTTTTATTTACTTCTGTCTTTGAGTTCTTATCAAATGTTACTACTGCTTTTTCTGAAATATTTGATTCATCCTCTGGAAATGATACAGTAAAGTACATCTCATCATCCCCTTCCTCTATATAATATAAACCTGCATTTGAAGTACCAGAAAATACAGCCATGCCACTTTCAAGACTGTATGTGTCTTTTGTACCATCAGGTTTAGTTACTACAGCTTTTTCTGCATTGCCTTTTTTTTGTATACTGACCGTTTCCCCTGCACTGTATACAATTTTTTCTGTTATCTTCGTTGACATAGTTTTTCTTAGGAGATTATACATAAATACTGGAAACTCTGTCTGTAGCGGAAAATCTGTATTATGCAAATCAAAACCTATAACGGCAACCATCCTGCCATTATAGTTACCAATATATCCTGCTGAAAGTTTGTCTTCAGTATTAAAAAAACCAGAAGCCCATCTTGGGGTATTAAATTTTGTTACATTAAGACAGCTAAACGAATAATCCTCTATATATTTTGTTACGTCACACTTTACAGTTCTTATAAGACTTGCTTTTCCTTTTTTATTATTCTGTTCTTTATTTTCTGGAAGTTTAAATATCTCATGTTGCCATTCTTTAGTTTCTTTTGCTACAGAAGGGTTTATAAAAATGACATTACCTGTATCTGGAAGTTCATCTGGAAGCACGCCGTCATACACGACCAGACTGTATTCATCCTTATCTACTGCTTCCATATCTTTTGGTGATGTCTTGTCGACTGTTTTATTTCCCAAAAGCCTTAAAGCTTTTTCAAGGAATGTATTTTTATCTGTAACTAGAAGTATCTTCTCATTATTTTCATCATTAAGGATATCATATACAGTATTATCTCCTGATAGCATATCCTTTGAATTAAGTTCTGCCATAAGGTATGGTGTATCTCCTGATAATGCCGTGTTAAATTTACTCATTGGTATGTCTTTAAAATACACTACACTGCTTTCACCAGACTTTGCTGTTACACTCTGTATATCATAAAGTTTACTGCCTATATATAAGTTTACATCTGTATTTAAGTTGTTTTTTCCATAATTGTCAACCCTTGCCATAACTTTCACAATACCATTTGCTGATATAGTATGGCTTAAACTCTGTATTGCACCATTGTCTCCTTCTACACTTAAATCTACTACTTCACAGTTTATATTCTGCATATTGGCACTGCTATCTGTAAATGCCAGTACCCTATAATTGTCCCATGCTGCTACAACTGACTGAGCCATACCTAGCCCAGAATCAAGCGAACCTGAAATATCTGTAGTATTTATACTGTCTATAGCATCTGCTACACGCCCCTTGTCATCTGAACCTGAGATTACAAGCTCTGGTTCACTTCCTGCTGTCATTACAGTATATCTTACACCATCGTTAGACATAATATAATCTTTTGCCTGTGTCTTAGCCGTTTCAAGCTTTGTTGAATCTTCTGAATACATCCCTGACATACTTGCACTGTTGTCAAGCATTATAAGCACATTAGAATACTCACTGCTGCCTCCTGTAACATATGGAGACATCATTGCGATTATTAATAATATCAGTGCAGCTATCTGTAAATACATAAGAATATTATTGCGGAACTTTTCCCATGGCGTAGATGCCTGTATATTTTCATATGCTTCTTTCCACAGGTTTAAAGCAGATATCTTCTGGTTTTTAACTTTCTGTTTTAAAAGATATAAAAGTACAATACCGGGTATTAAAACAGAAAGCAAAACCGGCCATAATCTAACAATTCCCATACTTATGCCTCCATTCGTTACTATTCAGATATTTTCAAGCTGTCCGCTTCTTATACCTTTATATATAAACATATCTATAGTTTCATCACTGCATACTGGTACATAATGTGCCTGATAATGCTTTGCACACTCTTCTACCCGATTTATAAATCTTTCAAGAACACGCTTATATTGCCTGCACAGATGGCTTGTCGCTGTAACTTTAAGAATATCTCCAGTCTCTGCATCTTCAAGTCCTATAGTTCCCTCAAGCTCTGGATTCATCTCCTCTGGTGACAACACATGAAGAATTAATACTTCCTGTTTCATATAACGAAGGTAACGTATCGTATCTGCTATACTGCTTATATTTTCATCAGTTGTGTCCTTGCTTAACAAGTCTGATATAATAACAGTAACACCCTTCTGGTTAAAAGGTATGCCTCTAATACTTTTATATAAATCTGTCTTTCCAGCAAATTCCATATTTTCAAGCCATGCAACTGCCTTATTAAATCCCTGTCTGCCTGTAAAATCACTGCTGTTTACAATTTTATCCTCGCATATGGCAGACAGGCGTACTCTGTCAAGGTTATTAAGTGCCATATAACTTATTGCACCCGCAAGTCTTGCGGCACATATTCCCTTGTCTTTAATGCCAAAGTTCATCGAACCGCTCGTATCTGTGATTACCGAATAGTATGCCTCTCTTTCCTCTACGAAAAGCTTTACGAAAAGCTTTTCCATCCTGCCATAAGTATTCCAGTCAATCCTTCTTATATCATCACCATGCGCATACTCTCTAAAATCGGCAAACTCTACACTGCTTCCTTTGGCTGCCGACTTTCTCATACCACTTCTTCCGCCTTGCATAGTAATTCTTATAACAAGTTTAATGCGATTTAACCCTCTAAAAAAAGAACCATCAAAAATTTTTTCTTCCATAATTGTTTCAACCCTTAGATATACCACTAATCATTTCTTTAAGTACATCGTCTACATCAACACCCTCAGAAACTGCTTCAAATCCTGCCATTACTCTGTGTCTTAATGCAGGAAGTGCAACTGCGTCTACATCATCAAATGAAACATTATACCTTCCGTCAAGTAATGCCCTAGCCTTTGAAGTAAGAAAAATTGCCTGTGCTGCTCTTGGGCTTGCACCTGCATCCAAGTATTTTTTTATACCAGATGGTGCATCTGGTAGTTCTGGATGTGTGCCTAACACAATTTTAAGTGCATATTCTTGTACAGCATCTGCCACAGGAATATCCCTTATAAGCCCTCTCATTTTTATTATGTCATCACCATTTAATACAGGGTTTAATACAGGTTTTGTATTGGTAACAGTTACATCCATAATCTTTTTAAGTTCATTGAGATTAGGAAACTCCATATTTATCTTAAATATAAATCGGTCAAGTTGTGCCTCTGGCAGTGGGTAAGTACCTTCATTTTCAATAGGATTTTGTGTTGCAAGTACCATATATGGCTGTGGCAGTGGATAAGTATTTTTTCCAACTGTAACAGTCTTTTCCTGCATTGCTTCAAGCATGGCAGCTTGTGTTTTTGGCGTAGCTCTGTTAATCTCATCTGCAAGAACTATATTAGCAAATACTGGTCCTTGTTCAAACCTAAATACGTTATTGCCATCTTCTTTTATAATAAGATTTGTTCCTGTGACATCTGCTGGCATTAAGTCTGGAGTAAACTGTATTCTTGAAAATGATAGATCCAATACCTTTGAAATAGTTTTTACAAGCTGTGTTTTTCCAAGCCCTGGCACACCTTCTAAAAGCACATTGCCATCGGCAAGTATTGCAAGCATAATTTCATGTACAACTTCTTCCTGCCCTATAATTGCCTTGGCAATCTCTTCCTCACACGCCATCATGCCGTTTATCATACTGTCAATAGTTTCTTTATCCGCCGTCATTAGCTTAACCTCCATTTTATTCATTTTGACTAAATCCACTAAAGTACTCTTTTACAATATCTTTCATAGCAGATGGCACTTTATTATTATTTACTTTCGCATACGCCTCACTGCTGTATTCGCCTATTACAGCATCAAGGTCTGCTTTACTGCCTGCCGAAGCACCACCCTGTTGATTACTTTTCTCTGTAATTTTTGCCTCACCAATCTTTTTACCTGTAAGATTTTCATCACTGCCCTGCTTTTTATCCGTAAGGTAGACAACTTCCCCTTTACCTTCCTGTTCAGTACGTTCAAGCCCTGTGCTGTTGCCTGTATTCCACCCCGAACCTCCTAAACCAGAACCCTGACCATTGCCAGCTCCAGAACCCTGACCATTGCCGTTGCCAGCTCCAGAACCTTGACCATTGCCGTTGCCAGCTCCAGAACCTTGACCATCGCCAGTTCCACTTCCATGAGCAGCACTTGCAGAAGGATTTGGTGAGTTTCCTGCATTTTGACCTTGTTGACTAGATTGAGAAGTGCTTTCAGAAGACGCAGTCATCGCTGTTGCTGCCATCTGCGCATCTCTGTTACTAATTTCAGACAATGCTTCTACTGCCTCTGCTAATGTAATCTCTCCGTCCTGCATAGCCTTTTCAAGACTTTTAAGCAGCTCTTCCATCTGCTCAGCAGTCAGATTCTCGGCAATGCCTTTAAGTTCTTCGCTTAATTCTTTGTTAATGCTGCCCTTTTGTGCCATATTAGCAAGCTTTTTATTAAAATCTGCCATTCCTGCAAGGTCAGTGTCTGGAATAAGCGGCTGTACAGCTTTAAGAAGTTTTGTATTGTCTGCTTCTTCAAGCTCCTGTTTAAGCTTGCTTTCAAGCCTTTCTTTTGCCTTCTTTATATCGCTTTCATTTGTTGCTTCTGAAAGTTCTTTCTTCGCCTCTTCTAAAATCTTTTTAAGTTTTGCCGCCTCTGCCTTTTCAAGCCCATTATCTTCAGCCTTGTCTAAAAGCTCCACAACTTCTTCAGCCTTGTCTTCTACCTCTTTTGCCTGCATGGCAAGCTTATGCATAGTTTTAGCATCATTTTTTGCCTGTGATGGCACAAATATGCTGATTATAAACATACATAAGAATATAACTGTAACTAGGTATCTTTTTAATGGATAGACAAATGGCAAACGCAGTTTTTTATCAAAACGATTAATCTCATAAACTGTGTCTTTTTTTAAGAGCCCTGCAAAGCCGTCTTCTGAGCCTATATATCCAATACTTGTAACAAGTCTTTCCTTTAATCCTGCACTGTCTGCATATCTTGCAGCCTCATACATACTAGTACGCTTTATAACAATATATACAAACGACGACAAAAGCCCCACAAGTACAACTATCCACCCATATAGTACAGCATTATAAATTGGCACAAAGATTGCTAACGCATTTAATATAAATGCCAAAATAACAGCCACCAAAAGACACCATGAAACACTTGTAAGCCATTTTTGAATGTTTTTACGTCTTGCAATGCTCTTTAGAAAACTTGTTATCTTTTCATCAGTCATCTACATCACCAGATTTCTTTTTCTTCTTTTTTCTTTTTTTGCTACTTTTCTCTTTTTCTTTTCTTCGTAATGGGTCAAGAAATCTTGCTGCAAGCATCAAGAATATAAATGTAAGTACCAGTTGCACTACAATACTGCACTCAAACCAATAATCCATAAATATTGATGGCATAGTTCCGTTAAGCCCAGAAGCAAGTTCTGAAATTATATTTTGAGACGTATACTGGCTAATTATCATCTCTAACACTGTAAAAGCTGGATTTAAAAGCAGAAAATATCCAACCCATGTCACATCTGGATATACTCCCGATGTATTCTGTGTATTGTAGTAATACATATTAGCACTTGTATTAACTACAAATACTGCAATTACTGTTACTACACATATAATAATAAGCATTCCAAATGACAATACTGTTGCAGGAACTGCCTTTTTAAGAAGTGCAGAAGCACACATTCCTATACTACCTACATATAATGATATTACAATTATAACAAGCACAAACTGTAACAAGTTTGTCATATTTACGCCACCTATAGTAAAAACTATAGATATTACAGGGAGACTTGAAAATACTAAAAGCAGTATCATGCTTATTGATGACATAAGTTTCCCAATTACTATCTGCATAGGCTTTAATACTGTAGTAAGCAGTATTTCAAGGGTTTGTTTTTCCCTTTCACCAGCTATACTCCCTGCCGTAAATACAGGCACTAAAAGTGCTACCATCGCCGCTTCAAGACTTATAAGTATAAAATATACTACTACTGCACCTGAGTAATCTATTCTTGAATTTATGTTAACGTTGAAAAATATCTCAAATCCAAAAAGTGCTATTGCTATAAGTGCAAGGTTAAATAAAAGTATTGTCACTGCAAACCTTACAGAACGCACTCTAAGCTTTATTTCTTTTCCATATACAGGATTTATCTTCATTAGCTTAACACCTCCTTTTTAGCCGTAACCATCATAAACACCTCTTCAAGATTTCCTGTTTCGCGTACATATGATACAACCTTTATACCATTATTTACAAGGTTCCCAAGTAGTTCTGCTTCATCCTCTTCACTGCCATTAAATGATACTGTTATATCCATGCCATCAATTGAAAGATTCTCAACTTTTGGATTTTCTTTAATAATGCGAACTGCGGATTCTATATTTTCTATAACATGTATTTTTAATGGGTTTGAAGTGTTTAATCTTCTCATAATATCTTCAACAGAGCCTTTTGTTAACATATTGCCTTTATCTATAATTCCTATAGTAGTACACATCTCAGCAAGCTCTGATAAAATATGTGAACTGATTACAATTGTCTTTCCCATATCGTGCAAGTTTCTAAGTATTCCCTTCATTTCAAATCTTGCTCTTGGGTCTAGTCCAGAGGCTGGCTCATCAAGTATAAGTAACTCTGGGTTATGCACTAGGCTTCTTGCGAGGCAGAGCCTTTGTTTCATACCCCTTGACAGGCTATCTACATAAAACTCTGCTTTATCACTTAGATTTACAAGATCCATAAGCTCCATGCACATATCCTTTGCCTTTTTTCCAACAATCCCATATATAGATGCATAAAATTCCATATATTCGATTGCTTTAAGATTATCATATACTCCAAAGAAGTCAGGCATATATCCAATCTTTCTTTTTAAACTCTGGCTGTCTTTAAGTGCATCTACACCAGCAATCTGCACTTGTCCTCCATCTGCCTTTAAAAGCCCTGATATTATACGCATTGTCGTAGTCTTGCCTGCACCATTAGGACCAACAAAGCCAAACAGTTCTCCTTTTTCAATAGAAAGGTCAAGGTGGTCAAGTGCAACAAACTTTCCATAATGCTTATATAAATTCTCTATCTCTACCATTTTTGTCTTTTACCTCCTCTTGTACTTGCCAGCAAGGCTTACTCTCGGCAATATAGGATTGTCTACATTATAATTTCCATTTTGAGAATATGCAGTTTCATAATGTATTGTAAGTGTCCCATCATCTTCAATGTATTTTTCTATATCATCTATTTCTGCATCCTTGCCAGATTCAATAATTGTCACATATTTTCCAGTGTCTTTATCAAGTACCTTTGCCTCTCCTAAAAATGCATACTCAGTATATCCATAGCTTTGTATCTGGAATTCACAACCTTGGGCAGTATCTTTATTATATATAATTTTCTTCAAGTTAAAGTTCTTTGGAAACTTATATTCTACATCAAAACTTGTGTTTGAATAGTCATATATATAATAACCATTAGTCTTATTAGTATCACAATTATAAACATAGCCTTCAAGAGAGCCTATAATATCATAGCCATTTATCTTTTCTGATACCTCAACAACCTTGTAAACACCTGTTTTGCCATATTTATCATACTCCAAAGCATCTGTAAACCCTGTTTCACTACCCTCTGTCACAAATCCATAGAACCATGAACCAATTGATGTGTTCTCAGATGAAAATTGCATTATCATTGCAAATTTTCTTTTTATGTCATTGTCAGTGCTACTATAAAAATCTCCGCCTATTGCATCACTTAATTGACTTTCAAAATCAAATGAATACTTGTTCTCGTCATAGATATCTTTATTTGGTGTCTTAGCAAGGTCGAATGCTCTTCCTGCTGGCAAACTTCCTATATAATACAGCATACCTTTGTCATAAAAGATACAGTCTTCTAAATCACATGACATTTTGTTATTTATTATGCCTGAAATTTTACCATCTTTTTTTGCAGCGTTTATCTCCACTGTTCCTTTTGAATTACTTTCACTATTCATCTGAAAGTAAACACTTTCAAATGCTGATAGGCTGTTCATCACCAGTTTAGTATTCTCTGCACCATACTCTACACCATAATCAAAATTGTCTTTGTCCATTTCATCAGCAGAGAAAACATAATAGCGGTTACTGCCTATAAGTGCTGGACTAACGTCACTGTCACCTTGAAGCAGCGTATCATAAGATTTATTAGAAGAACTTGTAAGTGAAAATATTGTATTTACTTTATTTACACCATTTGATTTCTCTGGCAGCTCTATCGTTGAGACATAGTTTATATATGGTTTTTGTATACGTGTACTTGTTCCAATCAAATAAATTGTTATTGAAAAAACGGCTGAAAGTACTGGAACTATACCCCACAATAAGTTTCTTTTATCCTTTTTCTTTGTAATTATATATGAAATAGGTCCTGCAAGAAGTACATATACGATTAAAAGCACTCCATAGAGTTTAAGATTTGGCAGAGAATCTGTCTCATTTAACAGCAATTGTTCATCACTATAATAACCTCCATAAGTTCTGCCATATGAATTCCATGGATTTGAAGTCTGTAAACCCATATAATTTTTTCTGTTATTACTTAAATTTTCTTTAATTGTGTCTACAATTAATCTGCCATAAAGTTTAGCAGCTTCACTTTCAAGAGCCAACGAAAACTCTGAAATAAGTATATTGCCTTTGCCGTATTGAACTAAGCTTATAAGCTGTTCATTTCCATCAGTTAAAACTACCTGTGAATCTTTAATCCTGAGACGTGTTATATCTAACGGAATTTTTTTGTTATACAGGTTTTCACCAGTCAGACGTGTAAGTTCTTTTCTTGACACACCAAAATTTGTCCTTATACTTCTGGTGTTTCCTATCCGTCCATTTAACAGACTTCCTGAAAATGCCTTAAGTACCTTATCAGCATTCGCTCCGCTTCCAAGCAAAAGTGTACCACCCTCATCTATCCATGTTTTTATTGCCGTTAGCTGACCTTCTGAAAACCTGCTTGCATCAAAATCATCTATTATTATAACATCAAGTGCATCAATCATTCTTACATCATTAGTAATATCAGCACTTTCAAGTTCAAATAAAAGTCCCTCGTCATCAGCACCTAAAGATGTCTTATCTGCTGCCAGTTCATTGGAGATATAAGCAAAAGAACCCTGTTTATCGGAAAGTACACCAATATATAACTTGCTTGAAAAATTGTTAGAATTAGCATTAATATGCTTTTTGCAAAGTACCTTATCACCCTCATCACATAGCACAAGTTTTATTGTAGAATCTGAGTCAACCTCTGGTATAGCAAATTGTACCTTTTTTGTCTCACCTGATGCAACAGCAAATGTTTTTTGTGACATCACACTGCCATCTGCATAACGTCTTGAATACTCCACACGAAACTTTCCAGAAAAATCGTCACCCTTATTATCTATAACAGCATCTATTCTTATATTCTTCCCATACTTATATTTTCCTCTGTAGCCAATCCTAACAGTTACATTAATATCATCAGCCTTCATCTTGGTTTCACCGTTAGCATCTAACAGTTCCACTTTTACACCTTTCGATGTTGCGTTGACATTTACAGGCATTATGCCTAGAAGCATGACAGCCATAAATAGTATAATTGTTATCTTTCTTTTTATAATGTTAAATTTCATATTATAATGAAACCTCCTGTATTTTAGTTATCTATAGGAAGTGCAATTGTAAAACACGTTCCCTTTATACCACTTTTAACGGTTATCCTTCCACCATGAAGAATAGCAATCTCCTGTGCTATATTAAGTCCTAAGCCTGTTCCGCCTGTTTGGGAAGACCTTGAGCTTTCTACTCTATAAAATTTATCAAAAATATGCTCTAAACTCTCTTCTGGTATTACAAGTCCAAAGTTAGTTACACATATTTGCAGTTCTTTTTCATACTTTTTCAGTTCAATGTATACTGCTTTGCCATCTTTTCCATACTTTACAGCATTACTTATAAGATTAGAGACTGCCCTTGCTATAAGTTCGCTATCTACTTCCATAACCAAGCTATCAACATTTTGCTTTAGAGAATATTCAAGGTTATTCTCCATAAACAGAGGGTAAAATTCTTCTGTCATCTGCTCAACTAATTTTACAATGTCTATACTGCTCCGATGAAGGCTTATTTCGCCACTCATAAGCTTTGTATAACTAAAAAGTTCTTCTATAAGCCCTTGCATTCTATTTGCCTTGCGCATGGCTATGCTGGCATATTTCTGTCTTTCTTCTAGTGCATATTTGTCTGTATCTGTCGCAAGCTGAAGATAACCGATAATTGAAGTAAGTGGTGTGCGTAAATCGTGTGCCACGCACGTAATCATTTCCTTGTTCGCCTGTAGTGCCTCCCTTTCCGATTTCATAAGCCTTTCTATCTCATCTGACATTCGATTCACTTGTAAAACTATTTCACCTATTTCATCATCTCTATTTATCCCTGTTATTCTTATATCCATCTCTCCGGCTGCTATATTAGAAATACTATTTGAAATATAGCTCATATCTTTTGTAATACGTCTTGTAATCAACAGGAAATAAAACATAAATAATATAAATCCAATTATCAGTATAATAAACATAATAACTACTAAAGTATCCTTGTTCCAGTGCCTTATATTGCTGTAATTAGGAAGTCTACCTTTTGATTCATATATATTTTTTTTATCTATTAATGGACCTTTTCCATAACCATATTTTGACACTCCAAAAGTATGTGCAACAAATACTAATACAAATCCTATGGCAAATTCTGTAGCAATAGCAAGCATCAGGCTTATTACAGCATATATAACAAGCTCTGCCCTAAGACTTCTGTAAATACTACGCTTCAATCTTATATCCAACTCCCCATACAGTTTTTATAATCTGTGCGTGCCTTGGCTCAAGCTCGATTTTCTCCCGAAGCCTTCTTATATGCACCATGACTGTGTTGCTCATCTCAAAACTTTTTTCTTTCCACACTTTCTCAAAAATTTCATCCGTAGAAAACACATTGTTAGGGTGTGTTGCCATAAGGAAAAGTATATCAAACTCTATAGGAGTAAGCTTTACATCTTTACCATATGCTTTTACTTGATGCAAGCTTCTGTCCATCCAAAGATTTTCAAGTTCTACAGTGCCAGCAGGTTTTTCGGCTGCACCGCCAAAACTCTGGTAACGCCTAAGCTGTGACTTTACTCTTGCAATTAATTCCATTGTATTAAATGGCTTTGTCACATAGTCGTCTGCACCGTTAATAAGACCTTCCACCTTATCAGTTTCACCATCTCTTGCACTAAGCATTATTATAGGTATCGTACTACTTTCACGTATTCTAGCACAAACCTTACGTCCATCAATACCAGGCATCATTATGTCAAGTATTGCAAGGTCTATATCTTCTCTTTCAAAGATATTTATTGCATCTTTTCCATTGTATGCCTTATAGCAATTGTATCCCTCTCCCATAAGGTGAATTGAAACTAAATCAGCTATATCATGGTCATCATCTACAACCAAAATATTTGTTTTGTCCATATAAAATCCCTCATTTCTGCAAAACAGCATTTATCATTTATTAAATTAAGAATACCATATATACATAATGAATTCTTTACTTTTTTATTAAAAACATATTATATAAAGTTTAAGAATGTTACTATTCACAGCTTTGCCGTTTCATAGTAACAAGCGGTGCTTTCAGTGCTAAAATGCACACAATTTGTTTGAAAATCACACAAATTGGCACTGTCAAACTTGTATTTTCAGCAAAAAACGGTCAAGAATCCTCGGCTTTAACTGACTGTGAATAATAACTTGAGAATATCACAAAAGAGGATATATTAAATATATCCTCTCTTAAAATCAATGTTTGATTTTTTAAATATACTATCGTATTTAACAGCTCTCCTCTTTCATCGAAAGCTGAAGTTCTTTTAAATAGCTTGTATCAATCTTTGGCGTTGAACGGTCTTTTAATGATTCATACACTTTAGGAATCATAATACTCTGATATGCTGGTCTTATAATCTTGTCAACATTTATAAGTTCTTCAATTCGATGTGCACTCCATCCGACAATGCGTGCCATTGCAAATATAGGGGTAAACAATTCCAAAGGAATGCTAAGCATACTGTAAACAAATCCGCTGTAGAAATCTACATTAGCACTTACACCCTTATAGATTGCACACTCTTCACCAATTACTTCTGGTGCGATGCGCTCTATCATAGAATAGAGTTCAAACTCCTTTTTCTGATGCTTTTCATTAGCAAGCAATTCTACAAACTTCTTAAATATAAGTGCTCTTGGGTCAGATATAGAATATACCGCATGACCCATGCCATATATAAGACCACGCTTGTCAAATGCTTCATGTCTTACAAGCTTGTGCAGATATGCCCTTACTTCGTCCTCATCGCTTATATCAGATACATTTTCCTTTAAATCTTTCATCATCTCAACAACCTTAATATTAGCACCGCCATGTTTAGGTCCTTTCAATGATGATAATGCAGCAGCGATTACAGAATAAGTGTCAGAACCAGCAGATGTTACTACCCTTGTTGTAAAAGTGGAATTGTTGCCACCGCCATGTTCCATATGCAGTACAAGTGCAAGGTCAAGTACTTTCGCCTCTATATCTGTATATTCTTTATCAGGTCTTAACATTCTTAATATATTTTCTGCCGCTGAAAGTTCATCTGAAGGTCTGTGTATATAAAAGCTTTCTTCACATTCATAGTGATTATAAGCATGATAGCCATACACTGCAAGCATTGGAAATACACTTACAAGCATAATACACTGTTTTATTACATTTTCAAGAGAATTGTCAGATATCGAATCATCATAAGAAGACAGCGTAAGCACGCTTTTTGTCAGTGAATTCATAATATCTTTGCTTGGGGCTTTCATTATAACATCTCTTACAAAATTAGTAGGAAGTCGTCTGTTTTTAGCAAGAATCTTTTTAAATTCTTCAAGCTGTATCCTGTCAGGCAAATCGCCAAAAAGCAGTAGATGTGCCGTTTCTTCAAATCCAAATCTTCCATCTCTTCTAAAACCATTTACCAAATCGTATATATTATATCCTCTGTAAAATAACTGTCCTTCACATGGAACAACATGCCCATCTACCATATCTGTTGCTTTTATAAGTGAAATATTTGTTATGCCTGATAAAACACCTTTACCATTTTTATCTCTTAATCCACGTTTAACACCATATTCATCAAATAATTTTACATCAATTGAATTGTTTTCTATACACGTTTGTAAATATTTATTTGTATATTCATCCATTAATTTTTCAAAGTTTTTATCCATTATTTCTTCTTGCATTTCAATATCCCCTTTCTGATATATTTGTTGTACCAGATTCATCCAGAAAGGGGATATTGAAATGCAAGAAGAAATAATGGATAAAAACTTTGAAAAATTAATGGATGAATATACAAATAAATATTTACAAACGTGTATAGAAAACAATTCTTTCTGCTTTACCTTTACATAAGCAATTACAGGCAGTGCTTTTTCTTGTAACTCCAGATGTATACACCTTCTGTCGTGTTCATCTGGTTTTCTTTTTAGGTATCCCTTTTCAATAAGCGTATCAATTGATTTTGAAACATATGATTTTGTAAGATAATGTATTTCAACAATATCTCTTGCTGTATCATACATATCATGGTCTTTTAAAAATAAGAGAACCTTTATATCAAACATGCTAAGACTGTAATCCTTTGTAACAGGCTTATAGACAACCTCCTTCAGCTTTTTATATAGCTGACCGCTTAAAAGCAGCTCCAAATGGTCGTCCATAGAATCACCCCTCATTCCACTTTTGAACAGTTCTATAGTGAACATATTTTATAACATTATACAAAAATTTCTTTTTTGTGTCAAATTAAATAATTATAAACAAAGGAAAAGATATAGTTGATATAGATTTTTAGTTCTTGTATAATATAAAACAGTTGTTAATAATGTTTAAATATACCTATGTATATTTTTACAAAAAGATAAGAAAGGATACCTATATAAGTGAAAAAAACAAGTATTTTCAAACAACTACTTTTTCCCATGATAGTTCTTGTCTGTGTGTTGGCGTTATGTTTAATGGGAATTGTCGCATCTATTTTTGTAAAGTCCTATGAAAAAGAAATATATGGCAGAAGTCAAGATAAATCAAAACTTGTATCTGGTGAGATTACTACTTTTTTAGATGGTGCATATAAAATTACAGAAGAATTATCTGTTAATCCCAGCATTTTGACAATGGAAACAAATATTCAGACACCAATTTTAGAAGATTGCGTAAGACGCAACCCCTATTTAGAACTACTTTATATTCAAGGGAAAGATGGTATGCAGACAGGGCGTTCTTCTGGGGAGCTTACAGACCGTTCTACAAGATGGTGGTTTACGCAGACAATGAAAGAACAAAAACCATTTATCTCAAAGTCATATTATTCTGTAAATACTGGAATGCCTTGTGCTTCAATATTTTTTCCAATGTATAAGGAAAATACCATTACTGGAATTTTTGCGGCAGATCTGAAATTAGATTATCTGCAAAGCCTGATAGAAGAATTTTCAGATATGGAAAATGGGGGATATTCCTTTGTCATTGATGGAGAAGGCGTTGTAGTCGCACATCCAGACAACATTCAAATCGAGGAGCTTTATAATTATAAACAGATGACAAAAACAGTGTCCATTAAGGATAAATCTGAACAGCCACTTGTTGATGCACAAGGTAACATCCAGACAGAGGAACAAAGCATAACACTTTCAAAAGACTATCAAAAAGTTATTTCTGATGTTATGGCTGGAAATGCGAAAACCTGTAAAATAAAAAATGATGGTGAAGCTTATATTGTAAGCTATGCATCAATACCACTTAATGGCGAGTCGGACTCATGGTCAGTTATAACACTGTACAAAGAAAAGGTTGTGATGGCATCTGTATATCAAATGATTTTAGTTGCAGTAGGAGTGGCTTTATTTATTATTGTAATATCAATTTTAGTAATAGCATTTTTAGCACGCAAATTGACAAACCCTATTGTATCTATTACAGGGTTGATTAAAAATGCTGCTGAAGGCGATTTCAGTGTACAGGCAGATGAGAGCAGCAAGAATGAAATTGGCATTATGTCAAGAAGCTTTAATAAGATGACACAAAAAATATCTGCAATTCTGACCAAAAATGCGATAATTACCAAAGAAGTTGTAGAAAGCTCCGATAATTTAAAGCAGATTGAAAATGATACAGAAAAAGTAAGTTTGGCAATTAGAGAAATATTAGATGGCTCAGTGGCACAAGATTCAGATGTAAAACAAGTTGTTATACAACAAGAATCCCTAGGGAATAAATTTGGGCAATTACAAGAGAAAAGCAAATTTCTTTTAATAGATGCACAGAATACCATTACTTCTGGAGAAGACGGAATACAAAGTGTTAAAGAACTTGAAAAACAAAATGAATCAACTTCAAAGGGAATGGCAGAGGCATATTCCAAGATTATGACATTAGAAGAACATTCACAAAAAATTTCAGGAATTTTAGCTACAATCAATGAAATCTCTACCGAAACAGGGATGCTTGCTCTGAATGCATCTATTGAAGCTGCACGTGCAGGTGAGTATGGCAAAGGATTTTCGGTAGTGGCACAATCTATCGGGAAACTCGCCGCAGATTCGTCAGCGGCAACTTCTGATATAGAAAAAATTATTATTGAATTGTGTAGCGAAATTTCAGATATAGTGACAAACATAGAAACTATTCGTATTGGTGTGAACGGACAGACACAATTGGTTCATAAGGTACATGAGACCTTTGCAGATTTTCGTATGCTGGCTGAAAAAACAAAAGAATCTGTCAACAGTATGGAAAGTCTTATTTTGGAGATGCACGAATGTGACCGCTCTGTAGTAAATGCTGTGGAAAGAATCCGGGATATCTCTGCAAATACAGCAAGTTTGACTGAAAAAGTATCACAGTCTTTTGAAGAGCAATTAAAAGGAATCGACAAAGTGGCAAAATGTATTGATAATCTGTCAAAAGTATCAGAAGAAATGAAACAAGAAATGACAAAATTTAAATTACAACACTCAGATGTATAGTACAAAAGATAAGTCTGTATATGTATAATAATACTACATATACAGACTTTACTATTATTAACTATACTATAACTTCTAATCAAAAAGTTCATTTATTGATAAAGTTGCACTTTTATCTGTAAACTTAAGTTCAGGATTTTTCACGCTTACACGTGTTCCTGGTGGCACTGATTCTGTGATAAATGCATTGCCGCCAATAACCGAACCTTTTCCAATAACTGTTTCTCCTCCCAGTATTGAAGCACTCGAATAAATGGTTACATTATCTTCTATCGTCGGATGTCTTTTTATATCACGCAATAACTGTCCACTGCGTGTTGAAAGAGCACCAAGTGTTACTCCTTGGTATATTTTAACATTGTTGCCAATAGATGTGGTTTCGCCAATAACTACACCAGTTCCATGGTCTATAAAAAAATATTCGCCTATTGTTGCACCCGGATTTATATCTATTCCTGTATGGCTGTGTGCATATTCTGACATAATACGTGGTATAAATGGAACATCCCTTTTATAAAGTTCATGTGCAATCCTGTATATAAATATTGCTAATAGACCAGGATAACAAAATATTATCTCCTGTTTTGTCTTTGCAGCAGGGTCTCCATTATATGCTGCCTCCACATCCTTGACAAGCATTTGCTGAATATTGCCAAGGGACGAAAAAAATTCCATGCATATTTCATCTGTCTTTTTATTTACATCTTCTTTAGAAACATTATCTGGTAGAATCTGCATAAATGCAGACTTCATCTGACATGATAAATCATCATACAGCCGTAGTATATTGTGCCCTACAAAATATCCGGGAACTGTACTTCCAAGGTATTCATCATCAAAATACCCTGGGAACATAACCTGACGCAACCTTAATATTATATGTATTATGGTATCTCTATTAGGCATACAACTGCCATTTTTAATGTAAAATAAATCTTCGTTGTTATAATTATCTGTAATCTGTTGTACAATCTGGCTAAGTTTCTGTTCTGAAAACATAGAAAGGTCCTTTCTTAACTATTATTAATAATACCACTGGAAACAGTATATGCAATTCCAGTGGTATTTAGCCATTTTTATATACGTACTCTCACAAGAGCACCTGCGTCAAGAATAAGGCTTATGCTTCCATCACCAAGTTGTGTACAGCCTGATATTCCGTGTACTTTCTTGATATATGAAGGTATTGGTTTAACAACTATTTCCTGCTCTCCAACAAGTTTATCTGCAAAAACAGCAAAGTTTTTATCTTCATGTGTAAGCACAACAACGATACCATCTTCAATCTTATCAACTGCACCTTTAAGGTGGTAAAATTTATTAAGTCTGACTAGTGGATAATATTCTTCACGTATCATTACATATTCCTCGCCATCTGGCTCTATGATAAGCTTATCACTTGTAAGTCGTATAAACTCTGAGACGCTGTTTGTAGGTGACACAAAGTTGGTCTCCCCTACAGAGAATATTATACCATCTATTATTGCAAGTGTAAGAGGAATCTTCATAGTCATTGTAGAACCTTGACCTTCTACACTTTCTATATCAAGCATACCACCTACACCTTGGATATTTTTAACTACAACATCCATGCCAACGCCTCTTCCTGAATACTCTGTAACCTGCTTTTTAGTTGAAAATCCTGGAAGTGTTATAAAGTTATATACCTCCTTATCTGTCAGGTCTTTTTCAGAACGATTTCCAAGAAGTCCATTTGCTTTTGCCTTTTCAAGAATAGTCTCACGGTTTAAGCCCTGTCCATTGTCAGAAACGGATATCCACACCTGCCCACCTTCATTTTTGGCTTCGAGTATAATCCTTCCCTTTTCTGTCTTGCCCACTTCACTGCGCTTTTCATTACTCTCAATTCCATGGTCTACAGAATTTCTTATAAGGTGCATAAGAGGGTCTGATATATGCTCAATAATATTCTTATCCACTTCTGTATCTTCACCTATTACTTCAAGTTCAATGTCCTTGCCAAGTTTTTTTGATGTATCATATACAATTCGGTTCATCTTTTGGAATGTATTTTTAAGCGGCATCATCCGCATTGCCATTATAGCATCCTGCAACTCAGATGTAATTTTTGAAAGCTGAGCAGCTGATTTCTGAAAATTGGACAAATCAAGTCCCGGAATCTTTAAATCAGGGTTTTGCAGTACAGTTGCCTCTGCAATTACAAGCTCCCCAATTAAGTCCATAAGTAAATCCATCTTCTTGATATTGACACTTATAAAACTCTGTGCTTCAACCTTTTTTGGTGCAGGACGCTTTACAGCGGGCTTTCGTTCCTTGCTCTCTTCTTTGACAGCTTTTTCTTCAACAGTATTTTTTACCGCATTAGGCTGCGGTTTTTGACTGTCTATAAGAATAGTTGGCTGCTCTATAGGTTTAGTAAGGACTTCACCTGCACTTGATGTTGGTGTCTCTGCTTCAGCACAAAACTGAAGAAAGTCATCACTTGAAACTTCATTAATCTCTATATTTTCTATATTAGAGCTTGAGTTCAAAAGCTCTATTATCCTATCAGGACCTTCTGTTGTCTGCAATGCAATCTTAAAGCCAAATTCCAGTACGACACTTGAGCTATCAGGGTTTGAAACTATATCTGCCGGAGTAAAAAGTATATCCTCAGCAATACCTTTAAGCGAATTTACAGCCATATATGCTCTTATATTAGCCATATCCGTGTCTTTCATGTAAGTAATAAAAATATTGTAAAACTTGCTGTTTTCTGAAGCAACAGGAGCTATATAGAAACGAGGTTTGTCTTGTAAAGGAGTTTCTTGCTCAGGAGCTGCATCAGCTTTATTAGATGTGACACCTTTTATTTTATCTAAAAATACGCTTAATACTTCTATAAGACTTGTAGAATCGCCATTTGATTCTGCACCATCTTTAATTTTCTCAAGCTCATTTGTTATAAAATCTGATACTTCAAGCACATCATCCACAAGCTCTGCATGTGGAACATTGTCAGGATGGTTCTCCCTAATATAATAAAATACATCTTCAAGCTTGTGTGACAATGTAGCAATATTCTGATACATCATCACAGCAGAAGCACCCTTTATAGTGTGCATAATGCGGAATATTTCATTTACATTATCCTCATCAAATTCTCCTGCATCTTTGCTGTCTAAACATATATTTTCAAGATTTTCGAGACCCTGTTCTGTTTCAAAAATAAACATATCCAGCATGCTCTCTGTAATCATATCATCAGCCATTGTCTTCTCCTTTCCTGAATCTTTTTCTTATGGTATTAATTCAAGCTTACGCAGAACACTTTCAAATTTTGTCTGGTCTATAGGCTTGCCTGCGTATGCAACACAGCCAAGGTCAAATGCCTTATTTACATTTGTGCCTTCATTTAAAGCTGTTGTCATAATAATTTTAGATCTTTCCTCTTCTGGAATCTTCCTCTCTTGTTCAATATCTCTAATAGCCTTTAAAGCTTGATAGCCATCAAGTGCAGGCATCATAATGTCAAGGCATACAAGGTCATATGGCATTTCTGCATCAAGAGCCATAAGATATGCATCTACTGCCTCCATACCATCAACTGTAACATCACACTCTCCAAACTTTGATAAAAATTTAAGCATAAACTTCCTGCTTGCAAAATCATCCTCTGCAATAAGTATTCTCATATTGTCCTCCATTCTGCCATACCTGCACTTATGCATATGGCCCTTTTTTATAATTATAATAAAAATAAATTTAATTAAGACATAGAATTAAGTATATTATATACTTTTGATGCAACATTTTCCAGTGAAACTTGATATTCAACTGCACCTATATCATATGCCACTTTAGGCATACCATATACAACACAACTATGCTCATCCTGTCCTATTGTATGTGCTCCTGCTTTACGCATTGCTTTAAGCCCCATAGCACCATCTCCACCCATACCAGTAAGTATTACACCCACTGCATCACCTCCGGCAGCAGAGGCAACCGACTTAAAAAGTACGTCTACTGATGGACAGTGTCCATTTACCTTTTCTCCTTTTTTACACTCTACTCTGTATGTACTTCCAGAACGGACAAGCCGCATCTGCTTATCACCTGGAGCAATCAAAACCTTTCCCTTTTCAAGCAAATCGCCATTCTCAGCCTCTTTCACTGCCACTCTACACTGATTATTAAGCCTATCTGCATACATTTTTGTAAATCCAGGTGGCATATGTTGTACAACAACAGTTGCTGGTATATCAATATTAAACAGTTTTACTACATTGTAAATCGCCTCTGTACCTCCTGTCGAAGCACCTATTGCAACTACTTTATTTGGATATGTCTTGCCAGTAGAATTTACCTTAAATTCATTCGCTGCCTTATATCTGCCAACTTTTATTGTAGAGGCAATCTTTACTTTTGTTATAAGTTGATTCTTAACCCATGTATTCATTGAATCGCTACTCATATCCTGTGGCTTGTCAACAAAATCAACTGCGCCTGCTGCCATTGCGTCAAAAACTGCTGCATTAAGTGAGCTAATCATAACTGTTGGTATAGGATGCTGTGGCATAAGTTTTCTAAGAAACTCTATACCATTCATTCTTGGCATTTCAACATCCAACGTCATGACATCTGGCTCATAGCGTATAATCATATCCCTAGCTTGGTATGGGTCTGCCGCTGTTGCCACTACGTGAATCATGGAATCCTGTTCCAGAAGCTGCGATAATACATTTCTGAATAGCATCGAATCGTCAACCACTAAAACCCTTATAGACCTCACACACTCACATCCCCTCTTTTAACTTAATCTTATATGCTCTATTTCATTTTTCTGTAAACTGATGGTTGTATATATTTAAACCTAGTAGCTGTCTTATCTATACTCTCTGTCGTACCTATAAATATGTAACCCCCATTTTCCATATGGTCATATATTCTTTCTAAAAGTGCTATCTTAGTATCATCATCAAAATAAATCATAACATTGCGTAAAAAAACTATATGGAACAGACCTTTAAATCTAATTTCATCCATAAGATTAAACTGCCTAAATACCACTTGCTTTCTTAATTCATCTTTAACTTGGTACTCTTCTTCTGAAATACGTTGAAAATATGTTTTTTTCCATTTATCAGGCAGAGGCATTATCTGCTCTAAAAGGTACTTTCCCTCCATAGCGTGTTTAAGCACTCTGGTTGATAAATCTGTTGCTAACAACTGTGTATTCCAACTGCCATCCAATCCAAAATAGTCCTTTAAAAGCATTGCGACTGCATAAGGCTCTTCGCCTGTAGATGCAGCAGCCGACCATACCCTCACATCTTTTTTTGATGCCGCATACTGTTTTACCCAAGGCAGAGCCACTTTCTGCATATAATCAAAATGAACAGACTCTCTCATAAAATACGTATGGTTTGTAGTAAGTACATTAATCATATTTATTGCTTCTTGCCCTTTTGGATCTCTTTCAACTTTAGCAAAATACTCACTATAACTTTGATAGCCATTTCTTAACAAGTAATTTTGAAGTCTTCCTGTTATTAGTACCCTTTTTTGGGAAAGGTTAATTCCATACTTTTCATGGACATATGATACAATCCATGCAAACTCTTTGTCTGTAAGCTGCATATCAACCTCCATCCTGCACTTATTATAATATATTTTTTAATTTAATTCTCTATAAATTTCAATTTAGTATTTATTTCCACTTACATAGTAATAAGTGAATAATCTGCTTTACCATCATTACTTACAGTCATCACTATATATGTAGGTCTATGACCATCCTGTCTTGGTCTTGACAGACTGCCTGGATTAATCACTGTTATATCAGGATATTTTTCAATTAGAGGCTCATGTGTATGACCAAACATCACTATACTAGCTCCATTTTCCTTTGCAATATCCTTCATAGTTTCCAGTCCCCATGCTCCACCATAAATATGCCCATGTGTCATGAACACTTTATGCCCTGCTATATCTATAAGTTTTGCAGACTGTAAGTCATAATATGAATCACAATTTCCCTTTACCATTTCTACAGGACAGTTTACAAGTCTCTTTATCACATCCAGACTACACATCATATCCCCAAGATGCACCATTAAATCAAGACTATCTTGCATATTGGCTATCGCTTTTCTAAGGTTTGTATTATCTCCATGTGTATCACTGACAATTAATATCTTTTTTGACATTTATAGTATTTCAGCCCCCTTTAACCTCTTATACATTTCTCTTAATGCATTACCTCTGTGGCTTATCAGATTTTTTTCTTTAGGCGAAAGCTGTGCCGTTGTACATTGCCTTTCAGGAAGATAAAATATAGGGTCATAGCCAAAGCCATTATTTCCCTTTTCTTCATATGCTATGTGTCCCTCAACAGTTCCCCTCGTAGTGATAACTCTGCCATCAGGGAATGCACATGCCATAGCACATACAAATCTTGCACTTCTTTCATCACCTTTAGCATTTTTAAGCTGCTCTATAATATAATTATTTTTAACTGTATATGGTGTATCTTCACCTAAAAATCTAGCAGAATAAATACCTGGGGCTTTATCCATATAGTCTACCTCAAGTCCAGAATCGTCTGCAATTACCATGCTTTTTGTAATTTCAGATATAGTTTTTGCTTTTATTACTGCATTTTCTTCAAATGTGCTGCCATTTTCTATTATAGTTATATCGGATAAATTTTCATCATTTAATGATGCACATTCTATGTCATCTCCTGCAAGAATTTCCCTTATTTCTTTCATTTTGTCTTCATTACAGGTAGCTACGATAATCTTTCTCATCCCAGTGCCTCCAATATTCCATTATAAATTCCTTCTGCTGCCTTTTTTTGTCCACTCTTTTTTATAATATATTTTAAATCTGATTTATTTGACATATATCCAATTTCTATAATAGATGCTGGTACCTTTGAATGATGCATAATATAAAGCCCCTCTCTTCTTATCACTCCACGCTTTTTACTGTTGACTTTCTCTGCAACATTGTCAAGCAAAATTTCTGCAAGTTTTTTATTTTCAAGCCTTGAGTTTCTTGGCTTTCTTTTTGAATATAAAGCTTCCACACCATAAGGCTCACCATTGCCATACTCTGAAGAATTACAGTGTATACTTATAAATAAATCTGCATCTAGATTATTGGCAAGACTGGTTCTTGCAACCTTACTTACTTTCTCATCACTAAGACGTGTATAATAAGCCTTTATATTATCAGAGGTGTCCAAAAGGTTTTTAAGTTCCTTTAGTACCATAAGGTTATAATCCTTTTCATAATGACCTCTAAAAGATTTCGTGCCTTCATCAATGCCACCATGCCCAGCATCTATAACTACTATTTTATCATATATATTCTTTGGTACAGCAAGAGATATATAATAAGAATCATCAGTTTCATAAAGTTCAGGAGCATAAAGACGTTTAGTCTTTATCTTTACCTCTGTTTTATATAACCCATCCTTTGTCTTCGCAGATATAATGTCAATACTTTCCACAATATCCTGTTTGTTTTTATAATTTGCATTTCCAATAAATTTATCACCTCTATTATACCTTATAATACCATTTTTTAAAAAGTTTTTTTGTGTCATTCCATCAATGACCATACATACTTCTGAATTTATATAATTATCATATAAGTATATTCCTGCGCCTGTTGTAATCATAGACTTTTGTATCTCAATATATGTACTACTTCTCTTTTTAATATGTGTTATATCTGACTTGACAGATTTTACAGATTGTACTTCTTGAATTTCCTCTGGCTCTTTGGTCTCTTCTAATACTGCTGTCCCATCAGCCATAACCCTTTTTCCGCTTTCCCTTACAAGACCTCCCTGTTGGAAAATAGAAACTGCCAGTACCACAGCAAGAAGAATCACGCTTTGAACTGTAAATTTTTGCCACTTTTTTTCTTTCATTAGTTACTCCATATTATGAATTTTACCACACGTTTAATATATGTAGTATACAATATATCCGCCATATATGCAAGAGTACTGGTTATTATTGGCTTTTTTGAAGCATTAAAAAGCTGCCACTAATGTGACAGCCATATTTGCATCTATATTTCTACTTAAATTCTTCCTGTTGGTATTTCTTCAATATATGGTTATACATAGTACGCACAGCTGGTGCCATAAAACTAGGATTGAGTGCTGCAATGCCTATTATCCTGTATGCATCAGGTTTCACCGGATAACAGTCTATTTTATATGGTATATCATTCATCACCATTTCTGGCATAATACATATCCCAAATCCATTTGCAACCATCGCTATTGTTGATAAATCATCAACTACATGATAATTTGATTGTACATTCAAAGAATTTTCTTTTAAAAAGTTCTGTATATCTGCATCAGTTGATTCTCTCTGTGTTACAAACTGGTGATTTCTCATTTCATCTATATCTATATATACAGTATTTTTATCTCTTACCGTTCCTGCTGGCATAACACAGAGAAGCGGGTCTTTATACAATGGTTTTATTGGTATATCGCCTGCACTTGATATAGATAAAAAACCTAAGTCCACAACACCATTTTTTATCCAATATACTACATCATCATATGTACCCTGAAATACTTCCATTTTAATATCAGGATATAAAGATTTAAATGAATTCATTATGTCAGGCATCCAATTAGTACATACACTAGAAAAGCAGCCTACTTTTACTTTACCTTGTTTTAATCCATTAAATTCTGCGATTGCTTGTTGTAAACTTTCATCACTGTTTAAGACAGCATTGACATAAGGGAGCAGATGCTCACCATAATTTGTAAGGGTAACACCCATTTTACTTCTATTTAATAATGAAAAGCCAAGTTCATTTTCCATAGAAGATACCGAATGGCTTACAGCAGAAGGGGTCAGTCCTAGGATATCTGCTGCTTTTCTAAAACTGCCCTGTTCTGCTACCGTTTTAAATACTTGGTATGTTAACAACGTCATCCTTTTATTTTCCTTGAACATTTATATAATAAATCTTCCCACCGTCTATCTACTTCCTCTTGAAATTGTACTATAAGGTTTTCATTGCCCTTTTTAAATAAATGCTTAAACCTTCCCTGTTCTTTTAAGAAATCTTCTATTGGCAGCTTTTTCTTCGGCTCATATGATAATATCCATCTGCCATGGTCAACTTCAAAAAGTGGCCAATAACATGTTTCAACTGCCAGTTTGCATATCTTCATAATTTCAGAAGTTTCGTATCTCCATCCCCTTGGGCATGGAGTCATTATATTTAAAAATGCTGGACCTTTTGTATATATTGATTTTTCTGCTTTCATATGCAAATCTTTGAAATCAGTTGTAAATGTTGTCTGTGCTACATAAGGCACGTAATGGTCTGCAATAATACTTGCGAGGTCTTTGCGGTTCTGCATCTTTCCATTTGACGCTTTCCCCACAGGTGTAGTAGTTGTATCTGCATACATTGGTGTTGCAGAAGAACGCTGTATACCTGTATTCATATACGCTCCATTATCATAGCAAACATATGTTATATCATGCCCTCGCTCCATTGCACCCGAGAGTGACTGAAAACCTATATCATATGTGCCGCCATCACCCCCAAATGTTATAAATTTAAATGTTTCATCTTCTGGTAATCTTTTACGTTTTTTCAATGCCTTATATGCAGTTTCTACACCACTTAAAGTAGCTCCTGCATTTTCAAATGCATTATGTATATAACTGTCCTCCCATGATGTATATGGATACATAAAAGAAGAAACTTCTAAACAGCCTGTTGCATTACCTATAACTGCTCTGTCACCCTTATGCAATGCACGAAGCACTGCACGTACTGCGATTGTAGCACCACATCCCGCACACATACGATGTCCAGGTGCTAAGCGTTCAGGCTGATTCATTATTGTCTTTAAAGTATAATCGCTCATCTATGGCCCCCTGTTATTTTCGTAATCCTATATACTTGTACTGTTCAGGCACTCTGCCATTTACTACCATATCTTCCAGCTCACCAAAAACAGTCTTTGTCTCATCAACTGTAAAATCACGTCCTGCAAGACCATAAATATAATTTACAGTGTCTATCATAATTTTATTACAAAAAAGTGCAGATGTAACCTCACTTCCAAGCGGTCCTCCGTTGCCATTGTAACTTTCACAGCGGTCCATAATTGCTACAACTTTGCAACCTTTAAGAGCATTTGCAATCTCCTCTGCTGGAAATGGACGAAAAACTCGCAGTTTAAGCACTCCCACTTTTTTGCCACGTGCTCTCATCTCATCCACAGCTTGCTTTGCAGTACCAGCAGCAGAACCCATTATAAGCATTATATAATCTGCATCTTTAGTTCTATATTCCTCAAAAAGCCCATATTCTCTGCCTGAAATCTTTTTAAACTTCTTTGCAACTTCAAGTATAACAGCTTTAGAATTTTCAAGCGCAATTTCTTGATTTTTTTTTGCTTCCATAGCATAATTACTTATAGAATAAGGGCCAACAGAAATCGGTTTGTCAGGATTTAAAAGAAATTCTTCAGGGTTGTATATACCAACAAACTTTTTTACTAAAGAATCTTCCATAAGTTCTATATTTTCCACAGCATGACTTGTAATAAAACCATCCTGACAAATCATAACAGGCAGGTGAACTGAGGTATGCTCAGCAATGGGATATGCCTGAATAAAATTGTCATAAGCTTCTTGGTTATTTTCTGCATAAATCTGTATCCAGCCAGTATCTCTTGCACCCATACTGTCAGAATGGTCACAGTTAATATTAATAGGGCCAGACAATGTACGGTTTACAAGTGCAAGTACAATTGGAAGCCTGTTAGATGCCGCAAGAAGCAGTTCTTCCCACATAAGGGCAAGTCCTGCTGATGATGTAGCAGTAAGGCTTCTTGCACCTGCTGCCTCTGCACCTATCGCAGCACTCATAGAAGAATGCTCACTTTCAACAGGTATAAACTCTGTCTCAATCTCGCCATTTGCTATATATGTAGAAACCATCTGAGGTATCTCTGTAGATGGAGTTATAGGAAATGCTGGCATAACATCAGGGTTAATCTGGCGTATAGCATATGACACAGCCTCATTTCCAGACATACGTTCTTTAATAGCCATTACTCCACGCCCTCCTTCATTTCAATCGCACCAAAAGGACAGACCTTTGCACAAATGCCACATCCCTTGCAGTGGTCATAATCAAAGTCTGCACGCTTGCCATCCTTTACAGGTATGCTACTGTCAGGGCATACAGGTGTACATAAAAGACATTGCCTGCATTTTTCTTCATAAAAAACTGGTGTACTTGTTCTCCATTCCCCAGTTTTAAACAACTTTGAAGAACCACCAGCAAATATCATAAGCCCTTCTGTAAGATGCTCATGCCCAGTCTGTTCATTAATTTTTGTTATATCCGTTCTCATTATTAATTTTCTCCAATCAGTATATTAGTGTATTGACCAATTCCACTAAGCAGAAAGGCTCATCTTATCGTCTTCCATTGCAGACCATACAATATCATATGCCATTTCAAGAGCTTTCATATTGCCATCAATTACTTCTGGCTTCTTAGCAAATTTATGCTGATATGATGCTTTCATCTCACTTATAAATGTCTTTCTGTCCATAACACCACTTACAGCTACAATAGCAGCAAGCATAGGTGAGTTAGGAAAGTTTTTTCCAAGAGTCTCTTCTGAAATTTTTCTTGCGTCCACTGTATAAATACGTCCACTATATTCTTTGAGCTTTTCTGCAATTTCCTCTCTGCTTTTAGGTGTATTTATAATAATTGCCCCATTTCTCTTAAGACCTGCTGTGACATCGACAGATGAAAGAAGTGTTTCATCGACAACTACCACATAATCTGGTGTATATATATTTGAATGAACACGAATCTTGCCATCACTAATTCTGTTATAAGCAGTAATAGGTGCTCCCATACGCTCAGGACCATATTCTGGAAATCCCTGTACACTCCGTCCTGTCTTAAAAGCTACATCTGCAAGCAGTAAAGCTGCTGTCTTAGCACCCTGTCCACCTCTTCCATGCCATCTGATTTCAATTCCGTTATTCATATCTATAATCTCCTTGCCTATTTTTAAATATCCTAAATATGCTGTATTCTTAACCAGCACGTTTAATTATATATCCATTTTTAAAAAAGTAAAGAGGTTTTGAGCAATTTTTTTCATTTTTATAATGATTTTTTTTCATCTTTATTATATAAAACTTTTATAAATTTACTGTTATTATTGTTCAAGCACAATATAAAACTCCTCCAGCGTAATGTTATTTTTTGTAATAAACTTTGCTGCTTCTTTTCCTACATATCTAAAATGCCACGGCTCAAAATTAACTCCTGTAATACTACTTTTATCCTCTGGATAACGCAATATAAATCCATACTTATAACAATTTTCACGAAGCCACTTATTGGCAGGCTCGTTCTTTTGCGAAGCATCCATAACTGAATTGCCAGAGCAGAGTATATCAAGTGCCAAACCCGTTTGATGCTCACTACATCCTGCAGGCATAGTCTCTCTGTAAACTTCTTCCAGTGCATTATCATAAGACATACCTTGTGTCATAAAAGCATATACATCCTCGTCAACAAGCTGTTGCTGCCTTTCTGCACTTCTGTATGCAGAAGCAATCCAATAACTGTAGCCTTGCAGTTTTGCATCCTCAAGCATTTGTACCAAACCGTCATAAAGTTTGGAAGAAGCCTCAAGCCTTCCACTACATATATACTTTAAATCAGGAATATAACTTTCTGGCAATGGATTGTTCCTATTTGCAAGTATAAGAAGTTCTTTATTGTTATTATAAATTTCCAGATACTTATTATATTTGCCACTAATATGACTACTTTCTATAAAACTGGCAGTTTTTTTAGAAGAATGTATATTTTTATCTACTTCAGAATTGTTTTTATTTAATTGTACTGTATAATGTTCTTTTGTGCTTATCTTTTCTGCACCATGACCTCTGAAAAGCATATAACAGAACGCTACTGAAATTACAGTAGCATAAAATATACAACATAATACTTTTTTGAATAATTTTTTTAACATTGTTCTATTCCCCCTTATCTAATAAAATATTTTTAACAAAACTTTTAGATAATAATAGAACCCCACTGTATGTTTTTTATTTCAAATTTGTATCATAGTTGTATAATATACTGTAAAGCTGGCAGTATTTTAAAATATTTCTTTTAAACTAATTCCCACTTGTATAGCTGTAATCCCATCTGGCATAATAACATCTCTTCTTCCAGCTTTAATTACTGTACCATCACTAAACATAATATTCCCTGAATAGTAAGCACCCATAATAGAATCGTAGTCAACTTTAAGGATATTATTTGGTTCATTATTGGTGTAATATGTTAAAATACCATTTAGAACTTGAAAATATGATGCATCTGGACTGTCATATGATTCCGACAATGCTGTTTTATTTGTTGATATTGTATATCCTTTTATTTTAGCAGCCTTTCCTAAATACAAGGCATAAGGTATTTCAATTTCATATATTTTGTGATATTCCTCATCAAGATAAACTTCTATATTACCTTTTTTAGTTTTATATACCACTTTAATATATGTTATTGCTTTTATGTCATCATTTCCACCAGATGGATATAACATATATTTTTCACACGATGTTATCTTGTCCACACGTAAACGTATTTTTCTGTACAGCAATTCATATTCCAATAAATCCTTAAATTCATTTTTTACTATTTTATTTATATTTTTGTAGTTAAGAGCCGCTTCTCTATCACTTAATCTTACAGAATTGGCACCTCCAGCAACAGCCATTTTACCAACTGCATTAAGCTTTTCTACAAAAGAATCATATGTGACTTGATATGCATTATAACTGGCACCAACATACTCCATTCTGCCAAAAAGTTTTTTATCAGTATATGAAGTGTAATACCTTGGAAAACTCATTGCAAGCATAAACAGCAGGCATATTAAAAAAATACCTGCTGTTGTAGACAAAATCTGTCTTTTTTTATTCACTATAATCTCTCCATATCTCTTTTTTCGTACATTGTTATATTATATTAATTTTAAATCTAGTTAAAACCTGTGTTCCTACTCCTTCTTGGCTAATTATCTTAAACTCTGCGTTATGGAGATGCACTATTTTAACACACAACGCTAACCCTATTCCAGCACCGCCTTCTTTTCTTGCACGTGATTTATCCACCATATAAAAAGCTTCTGTAATCTTTTTTATCTCGTTGTCTGGTATTCCACATCCATTATCTTTAACCCACAATTCATATCCTTTATCTGTATTTCTGCCTTCTAGGATAATTGTGCCATTTTCTCTACAAGCTTTGCGTGCATTATCAACAAGATTAGCAAAAAGCGATTCTAACAAGTCTATATCGCCATATATAATACCTTGTTCTATATTAATTTCCAATCTAGTATTTTCTGTCTTGGCTTCTAACAAATATTTTGCACTTTTTGCTATCTTTTCTGCAAGAAGTTCTACAGATACAGGCAACATTTCTATATTCTGTCTATCAGCAAATGACAACTCCATCATCTTATAAGCAAGCCTTTCCAGTCGCTTTCCTTCTTTAAATATATAACCAGCCGAGGTCAAAACGTCTTCTTCTGACAATTTCATTGAACGCAACATATCTGCATAACCTATTATAGATGTAAGCGGAGTTTTAAGTTCATGTGAAAATGCCTCTGTAAATTCTTCTTGTCGTCTTGCATCCTCTTTAAGCTTATGTATATTGTCTTCAAGCTGTCCTGCCATACTATTAAAATCATTGACAAGAGCTGTAACCTCATCATTTCCCTTTGGTTTTACACGTTTTTTATAATTGCCGCTGGCAAAATCCCTTGCGGCAGCAGAAAGTTTTCTGACAGGGCTTGTAAAGCTTATAGAGAATACAAAAGACAAGAATGCAGAAAATACAAAAAGTGCAATCAGTGCAATTCTATAATTTTTATATAAGTTTTCTCTATCTTCAAATATAAAGTCTATTTCTTTATCTATTTCAACATAAAAGTTTCCAATTTTACTTTTAACCTTAAAAAAGCACACAGTATAATGGCTGCCATTATATTCTGTAATACTGCATATACCATGCCCATTCTTTTGTTTTGCATTTATAAGTCCACTTTCATAATCACTGCCATTGTATATAATTTCTTTATCTTTGTTGTATATAATTATACCATTGCTATTTTCAAGGCTTTTGCTTATTGATTTAGTAATTTCTATTACTGCTGTGTCAGAAGCACGATATCCTTCTGGAAGCCCATCAAGTGATGCACTAAGAGCATAAAGAAGTATGTGCATCTCCTCTATGCTTCTATTTTTCTCTCTTTCAAGGGAGGATTCAAACGGAATACTTATAATTATATTTCCAAACACCATAAATGCCGCTGTTACAAAACACAGCATAGTAATAAATAATTTCCAGAATAACCTCATATTCTGTCCTCTGGCACAAATCTATAACCAATTTTATATACAGCCTCAATACTTTTTTCCAGACCCGCTTTTTTACGCAGACGTTGTACATGAAGGTCCACTGTCCTACTGTCACCCATATACTCACTATCCCAAACATGCTCATATATAGTTTCTCTGTAAAGTGCAGTGCCCGGATTTCTGGCAAAAAGAAGCAGTAAATCAAACTCTTTATAAGTTAATTTTAATATTTCCCCATCTTTTTTTACTATTCTTGCAACTGTGTCGATATCTAAACCAGATGTTTTTATAAATCTGTCTGTTTTATTAAAGCGTTTAAGCACATTTTCAACTCTCGCAAGAAGCTCAAGCACTTCAAAAGGTTTTGTAATATAATCATCTGCCCCTGATTTTAACCCTTTTACCTTATCAAGTGTCTCTCCTTTCGCAGTGACAAAAATAACTGGTATATCTAGGGATTTTGCATATGAAAGCAGTTCATAGCCATTAATTTCAGGAAGCATAATATCAAAAAGGCATAAATCATAGGTATTTTCAGAAAGCCTGTCTGCACCTTCATTTCCACTGTAAGCTATATCACACTGATATCCTGCCTTTATTAGATTCATCTTTATAAGAGTTGCAATAGCTTTTTCATCTTCTACTACTAATATCTTATTCATAATAATCACCACTTGGCGTTAATTAATATCTGGTATAATATAATTCTCTTTTGTATCATTTTTGTATCCATTTTAAGTAAATTGGCTGTTATACAAGTTTGCATAAAAACCACCTTGTTTCAACAAATTCTGGTGATTGCCCTGTTCAATAATATTGCCATCTTTCATAACAAGTATTATATCCGCATTCTGTATTGTAGACAAACGATGTGCAACGATAAAACTAGTCCTGCCATCCATCAATTTTGCAAATGCATTCTGTATTTTTATTTCTGTACGTGTATCTATTGAAGATGTTGCTTCATCAAGAATAAGCACTGGAGGTCTTAAAAGCATAACTCTTGCTATACACAAAAGCTGTTTCTGTCCTTGTGAGAGATTACTTCCATCTTCTTTTACTACAGTATCATAACCATTTGGAAGCCTTTTTATAAAACTATGTGCGTGGGATGCCTTGGCTGCAGTTATTGCTTCCTCCATCGTTGCATCTGGCTTGCCAATAACTATATTGTCAAATATTGTGCCATCTTTAATCCAAGTTTCTTGTAATACCATGCCTATATTGTTCCGCAGGCTTTTTCTTGTTATCTGCCTGATATCTATTCCATCAATTTTAATGCTTCCACTGCCAACATCATAAAACCTCATAATCAGATTAATTACAGTAGTTTTTCCACACCCTGTAGGACCAACAATTGCTACACGCTGCCCTTGCTTTACATGAAGATTGAAATCTGTTATAAGTTTTTTATCTGGTACATATGAAAAATGCACATTGTCAAATTCTACTTCACCTCTTACATTCTCAAGAGACTTTGCATCAGATGCATCTGGAATCTGTGGTTCTTCATTTATAAATTCAAATACACGTGCAGCACACGCAAGTGCATTTTGCAATTCTGTAATAACACCTGATATCTCATTAAATGGCTTTGTGTATTGATTGGCATAGCTTAAAAAGCATGAAAGTCCTCCAACCGTCAGATATCCATTTATTGCAAATAACGCACCAGTAACTCCAACACCTGCATATACAAGGTTATTTACAAACCTTGTTGCAGGATTCGTAATTGAGGAATAAAATGTAGCATTTAAAGAGTATTTTTTTAATCTATTATTAATCTCACTAAACTTTTCAAGAGCTTCATCTTCGTGGCTATATGCTTGTACAACTTTCTGGTTTCCTACCATCTCATCAACAAGTGATGTCTGTTCTCCTCTTGCTGCAGACTGTAATTGGAACATTTTATATGTTCTTTTAGAAATAAACCCTGCCACAAAAAATGAAAGCGGTGTTACAATAACAACAACTATTGTTATCCATATATTTATACTTAACATAAATAGAAGTGTTCCTGCTATTGTAAGAACTCCTGTAAACGCTTGTGTAAATCCCATTAAAAGACCATCTGCAAATTGGTCTGCATCTGCAATTATACGACTTACAATATCTCCCGGTGCGTGTGCGTCAAGATATTTAAGTGGAAGTATCTCTAATTTTTTAAATGCATCTTGCCTTATATCTCTTACTACGTTATATGTTATTTTGTTATTACATATATTCATAATCCACTGAGCAATTCCAGTAATGCATATTATAATAACCATCTTACCTATAAGTGCAGCAAGACTTTTAAAATCCACGTGTCCTTTTTCTATCATAAAGTCAACGGCATCACCTGTAAGGATAGGAAGATATAAAGTAAGGACAACTGTCATTACTGCAAATAAAAGTGATAAAGCAATAGAAATTCTGTAACTTTTAATATATTTGAAAACTGTTTTGACAGTATCATTATTTTTCTGTTTTTTCATGTCTTAGCCCTCCATCTGTGACTGGTAAATCTCCCTGTAAACTTCACAGTTTTTTACAAGTTCTTCGTGTGTTCCCTGCCCTACAAGTTCACCATCGTCAAGCACAAGAATATTGTCAGCATGCTGTATTGATGAAGTTCTCTGTGACACTATAAATATTGTTGGTTTATATGAAAGTTCCTGTAATGATTTTCTTAGTTTTGCATCAGTTGCAAAATCAAGTGCAGATGCACTATCGTCGAGTATAAGTACAGATGGCTTACGCACAAGTGCCCTAGCTATTGTAAACCTTTGTTTCTGTCCGCCTGAAAGATTGCGACCGCCCTGTTCTATTACGTAGTCAAGTCCCTTATCCTTACTTATCACAATTTCCCACGCCTGTGCTGCCTTTAGGGCTTCTATTACATCCTGATCTGATGCTTCTGGATTGCCCCACAATATATTTTCTCGGATAGTCCCACGAAAAAGCACAGCTTTTTGTAATACTATTCCTATTTTATTCCGTAAAGAGTATAATTCGTATGATTTTACGTCTCTGCCATCAATGAAAACACTGCCTTCGGATACATCATAAAATCTTGGTATAAGATTAACAAGCGTAGATTTACCAGAACCTGTACCACCAATAACACCTGTTACACTTCCTGCCTTAGCAATAAAATCTATATCTGAAATAGAATTAGCTCCAGCTCCTTTATAAGCCATTCCCACGTGTTTAAAGATTACTTCTGTACCACTAATTCTTTCTTTTTCCTTATCTTTATAGTCCCCATTTCTCATTGAAGATTCAATCTCCAGTATGCTTTGTACCCTGCCACCACACGCTACCGCCTTTGTAGAAAGCACTATTGTATTGGCAAGTTTTATAAGTTCTACAAGTATCTGTGACATATAATTTACCAGTGCGACAACCTCACCCTGTGTAAGACTGCCTATATTTACCTGTATACCACCAACCCATAAAAGTATAACTAGAGCTATATTAATCATTACATAAGTAACTGGATTAGTTAGTGCTGAAATCTTTCCTACAAAGAGCTGCATATTAGTAAGCTTTTCATTGCTATCTGAAAAACTTTGAAGCTCTGCCTGTTCTTTGTTAAACGCACGTATTACACGCACACCTGTAAGGTTTTGTCTTGTCATACTAAGTACATTGTCAAGGGCTGATTGCACCTTTTTATACAAAGGCATACTTATAAGCATTATACCAAATATAACAGCCGCAAGCAGAGGAATAACTACTACAAATACAAGTGCTGACTTTAAATCAATTGTAAATGCCATTATAGCTGCACCAAACACTATAAAAGGTGAACGCAAAAAAAGCCTTAATGCCATATTCACACCTGACTGTAATTGGTTTATATCACTTGTCATACGTGTTATCATTGTAGAAGTGCCAATTTCATCCATCTCAGTAAACGAAAGCGCCTCTATATGTTTAAACAGTGCCACCCTTAAATTCGCTGCAAAACCAGTAGCCGCCTTTGCAGCAAAATACTGTGCAGTTATAGAGCATATAAGACCAATAATTGCAAGCAACACCAATATGCCACCATACTTAAATATATACCTCTTGTCTCCTATCGCAATACCATTGTCAATAATAGCTGCCATTACAAGTGGTACAATAAGGTCAAAACACGCCTCTAAAAGTTTAAAAGAAGGACCTAGCATGCATTCCTTTGTATATTCTTTAATATAGACAAGTAATTTTTTCATAACAAAACCTCACACTCACATTGGTTACTAAAAAATAATACTCCCAAAGCCATAGTGCCATTATTTTTACACTGTCTGCTCTGGGAGTACTATAACAATCTTGTTTTCTTTAAAAACTATTAATCCAAGTCGTCTTGGTCAAATTCAACTATCTGCCCTGTTGTAGCATCAATCTTAAGCTCATATTCAAAAGAAGAATCAATTAGTTCAACTTCATATACATCCCTTCCGTCATCTGTATCAAATTCAACTTTTATTACACTGGCTCCCGGTACTCTGTCAAGTGCAATACTCTTTGCCTTATTTTCTCCGATATAGCTATTATTATTACTGCTACTTGCAATAGCTGATGAAACGACTTCCCATTCATATTCCATTAGTTTACCTGTTGATGCATGGTATTCAAGAGTATATCTCTTATCTCCCTTTTTAAGCTTTACTTTATATACCTGCATTCCATCATCTGTTTTATTTACAATACTCATAACCGTCGCATTCTTAACTTTATTTAATGCAAGTTTCTGACAACTGCTCTTAGAGATAGTTTTGCCATTCTTAGAGTAATATCCCTTAAGTTCCCAACCATACTCAATTTTTTTACCATCAGATGCACGGTAAACTATATTATATTTCTTTTTGCCTTTTAATAAATCTACATCATACACAAGAACTCCATCATCATAGTCCTTGTCTACATCTAGTATAGTTGCATTTTTAACTTCTTTTAATGCCTTATTTCTAGCCTGCGTAATACCAGTTATCTTATTAGCTTGTACAGCTCCTGAAAAAGCAGTTGCTGCAAATATAGAACATGTTGTTAACAGTAAAACTTTAATTTTCTTAATATCCTTCATGCAAAAACCTCCTTTTTTCAAATATATTGGATTATAACATATTCAAAAAAACGGTGCAAGTTTTTTTGTTTTCCATTTAAGGATAAATTATCATAACAAGAAAAATTTGCTTATTCTTTCTGTAAATTCTGTATAGTATTTAAACCCACATGATTTTAATATGTGTGATGCTTTATTAAAATCATATCCAAGATGTTTCGTTTCGTGTGCATCAGAACCAACAGTTATAATTTCACCACCCAGTTCATGGTAAAGTTTTAAAATCCGTTCATGTGGATTTGGATGGTTTGTACCATATTTTAAACCACCTGTATTTATTTCAATGCCTTTTCCATTGTATATAAGAATTTTAAAAATTTCTTCTATTATATCAAGAAAACTTTCTACATTTTTTAAAGAATATATATCATCATACAGATTGTCCTTTCTTAGTTTTTTCATATACGGGGTATATCTTGTGATATAATCGATATGCCCATAGACATCAAAATTTACACCACTTTTTACATTGTTAAGTGTTGCTTCGTAATATTTTAATATTGCAGATTTTTCATCTATCCCCTGCCAATAAGTGTCAAAATATGGGTCAGTATTGTCAACTAGATGTGTGGAAGCAATGATAAAGTCGAATTTATATTCACAAACTAGGTTTATACACTTGTCTACAACATCTTCTTTAATTCCAAGCTCAATACCTCTGCGTATTTGTATCTGTGGGTAAATCTTTTCAAGACGTTTCATTTCATCAAAGTATGCAGGAGTATCAAGTAAAAACTCTATCTTGCCGTCCTCTGATGGAAATCCATAGTCCATATGGTCGGTAAAGCATATAGATGTAAAACCAAGCTCTATGGCTCTTTTAAGCATATCTTCCATTGGTGTGGTACTGTCTGTAGAAAAGGCTGTGTGGACATGATTATCTGATTGTATCATTCTGCTGCCTCCTTTATTCCATTTATATCTGTATCTATTGTCATAGAATAGTTGGTATAGTAAACCACAAATCCTGGTTTACTCCCATTTGGTTTTTTAATATGTTTTTTCTGGATATAGTCAATTTCTGCTTTTCCTTGTTCTCTTGCCTTTGAATAGTATGCGGCAAGTCGTGCGGCTTCTTCAAATGAACGGTCAGGAAGCTCTTTTCCTTCAGTTTTTACGATAACATGGGAGCCTGCACTTGCCTTTGCGTGAAACCACCAGTCATTGCCTGTTGCAATTTTAAATGTAAGTTCGTCGTTCTGATAATTATTTTTACCAACAAATATATCAAAACCATCTGAAGAAATGTAGTGCAGCGGTTTACTTTTAGCAGTTTTTTTATTACCTTTTCCCTTTTTATCATGACGTTTTATATAGCCAAATTCAGATAACTCATGCCTTATTGTAGCCAAGTCTTCTTCCTGTCTTGCAATATCAAGTGCGTTGCTTATTGATTCAAGATGTGCAACCTCCTGTTTTGTATCTTCAAGTTGTACACTTAATGCTTCAAATGTGCGTTTTAACTTGGAATATTTATCATAAAAACGCTTTGCATTTTCAACTGCACTCATATTTTCATCAAGTGGTATAGTTATTTGCTCATTGGTGTAATAATTGTCGCAGGTGAAACTTTTTTCACCGCCTGTTAATTCATAACCATACGTAGTAAGAAGCTCACCATACACTTTGTATTTATCCCTTTTTTCTGTATCTTTTAACTGTCGTGACTGCAAATCATATTTTTTACGGGCACGCTCAAGTGCTGTATTTGTTATTTTACGCAAGTCATATGATTTCTGGCGTATACGTGAATGGACTTCTTTAGCTGCGTAGTACGAGAAGAGCATTTGACTTATACTTTCACATCTTTGCACAGTATACTGGTTGTCATCAGAATACATGGACAATGGTATACATGAAAATTCAACAGGAATATCTTTTTTATAAATAATACATGGTTCAAAATATGCATTTTTGACTTTTTCCATAATTACTGTAAAATTTCGGTATAAATGAAGCTTTTCCATTTCTGTAAGCTCTGCTGTATTATTTTTTCCAGAAAGCGAGGAAATATATATAAGTTCATTCGACATTACGGGGCTAAATCCCGTTAGTGATGTGTATATTGCCTTTTGAATTTCTACAGGTTTTGAAAGTATTTTATCTATAAAATCTTGTTCTATAATAGTAAAGGGGTCGTATTTTCTCTGTGTGTCTGGTATAAAATAATCCCTTCCTGGTAAAACTTCTCTCACTGAACTTACAAGCAGTGAAATATGTTTAATACTATCTATTATTTTATTATCACTGTCACAAAAGATAATATTGCTGTGTTTACCCATAAGCTCAATTATAAGTGACTTTTTACATAAGTCTCCCATTTCATTAAGATGTTCAAGTTCCATACGTATTACACGCTCAAGCCCTGCCTGATTTATATCTGTAATCCGACAGTTATTAAGGTGTTTTCTTAAAACCATGCAAAAAACAGGAGCAGATAAAGGTGACTGTTTATTGTCATCGCCTAAGTATATAAGCGGCAAGCTTGGATTTACTGATATTGCCAACCGTTTCTGAAAGCGTTTTGTGGTGCCATCACTAATTTTAACGCTTTGTTTAACTGTGAGGAGTAGCTCATCTTTTTCTGGCTGTGCTATTTTAGTAATGCGTGCTCCTGTTATTGTATTTTTAAGCTCATCTACAAGAGCTGCGATAGTAATTCCATCTAGTGCCATGTCGTGTCCTCTTTCTAAATACTAAATAATATTGACAATTATATTACTTTTCATATAATAAAACAACTATTTCTAATTAGCAAGTCCAAACAACTATTTAATACTTGACAAACACTATATTTTAATCTACTCTATGAGAAAATATAAAAGTTCAAAAAAATACAGGAGGTGTCTATGGAACTGGAATTATTTACTACGTTTGGAACAGGAAGTTTAAAAGACCAATTTCACCAAATAATTACATTTACAGAAGACCAAGGTATGGAAGATTATGTGGTGAATATATATCCTGAAATGTCATTTGAAACACTAGAAGGATTTGGTGGTGCAATTACAGATTCAGCAGCATATGTGTATTCGCTGATGGATGAAGAACAGAAAAAACAGTTAATTGAAAAATATTTTTCTCCACAGAAGATGAATTATGGCATTGTCAGAATACACATGGATAGCTGTGATTTTTCTACAGAAATGTATGAAGCAATGTCAGATGAAAAAGACACAGAACTTGTTTCATTTGACTTTAAACGTACAGAAAAATATATTATTCCAATGTTAGAGGATGCACAGAAAGCAGCGGGAAAACCTTTAGAGCTTATGCTTTCACCATGGTCTCCTCCAGCCTTTATGAAAACAAATGGACAGAGAAAATATGGAGGCTCATTAAAACCAGAGTACCGGAAGATGTGGGCATCCTATATATGCCGTTATATTAAAGAATTTACTGACAGAGGATATAAAGTTAAAAGAATTTCACTACAAAATGAAGCAAAGGCTGTTCAAACATGGGATTCATGTGTTTACACATCTGCACAGGAAAAGGAATTTTTAAGAGATTTTATGTATCCAGCACTTAAAGAACATGGTCTTGAAGATGTAGAAATTTTTATCTGGGACCACAATAAGGAACGTGTCTATGAAAAGGCAAGGGATATTATAGATGACGAAACAAAGAATATGGTTGCTGGCATTGCCTTTCATTGGTACAGTGGAGATCACTTTGAATCACTAGATTTAATTAAAAACAGATTTCCTGATAAGAAAATGATACTTTCTGAAAGTTGTATTGAATATTGTAAATTTGGAGCAGATGATTCCATAAAAAACGCATTACGGTTGTCTCATGAAATAATAGGAGATTTAAACCACGGCATGACCGCTTTTTATGACTGGAATATTTTGTTAGACGAAAAGGGTGGACCAAACCATGTAGGGAATTTCTGCCATGCTCCATTTTTATATGACACAGTACAAAAGAAATTACTTCCACAGCTAATTTTACAGCATTTTGAGCATTTTTCACATTATTTAGTTTCGGGCTCTGTAAGAGTCGGACACAGCAAATATACAGAATCTATCGATGTGACAACATATAAACGACCAGATGAAAGTCTTATACTAGTGCTGTTAAATAAAAATGATAGCTCAATACCTGTAAATATAAGGCTTAATGGACAACTAGCACAGATAATGCTCTTTCCTGAATCTATTACTACATGTATTATCAAGGCGGCATCTTAAAAGATGCCACCTTTTTTATAATTTTACATATACATAAAATTCGACATCATGCATACACCTACTGCACCTGCCTCAATACATAGTGCAGCATTTTCTTCATTTATTCCTCCAACTGCATAGACAGGAATTTTTACTATACTACAGATTTGGCTAAGAAAACTAAGTCCACGTGGTGGAACATCTTTTTTACAGTTAGTTCTAAAAATATGTCCTGTCATAATATATGATGCACCGAGTTTCTGTGCATTTAACGCTTCTTCTTTTGAATGTACAGACACACCGATTATATTAAATTTTTTCTTTTCATCTGTAGACATAGCACTAAATACAGCAAATGGCAGATGTATTCCATTTGCACCAATATCTGCTGCTACATCTTTAAACAGATGTAGTATACAAGTTACATTATTATCACTGCACAACTGCATCACTTTAATAGCAAGAGTTTTATATTCATCTTCTTTTAAATCCTTTTCTCTGAGAATAAGGATATCAGGCTTACTGAAACATTTAAAAATCTTAGAAAGCTGTGTATCTAAACTGCCATTTACAAGATGTCGGTTTGTTACACATATTAATTTGTATTTTTCCATACATTACCTCACTGCTATTTACACATACACATAGTCATTGAGCACAGGCTGCAATCCCTCTGATGTTATATCAGCATACATATCATTAAAACTTCTCTCATCTGATATTTCAAACTGTTCATCACCAGCATCTTCATCTTTACATCCACTATATTTACTTTCATGGTCACCTATTCCAGTAGATACACCAGCAGAAACTTTTGTAGCAGCAATTTTTACTATACCATCTCTAAAGTGCTTCTGCTCTCTTGATGATACAGTTATCCCCACATATGGCAAAAAAATCCTATATGCACATAGCACCTGACAAAGCTCTTTTTCATGCACATCCAGAGGGTTTATTTTCTCATTATTTATAATAGGTCGCAGCCTTGGACACGAAAGCGAATATTCAATATGTGGATATTTTCTCTGTAAATAGTATACGTGCAGTGCAGTAGCAAGTGCATCCTTGCGAAAATCAGCAAGCCCTAAAAGTGCAGAACAAGCAACACCCCTCATTCCTCCCATTATAGCACGCTCCTGTGCCTCAAATCTGTATGGAAATACTCTTTTATGCCCTAAAAGATGAAGGGTTTCATATTTATCTGCATCATATGTCTCTTGAAAAACCGTGATATAATCTGCACCACACTCGTGAAGATACTTATACTCATCACTGTTGACAGGGTATATCTCAAGTCCTACATTTCTAAAATACCGACTCGCCATTTTACACGCTTCACCTATATATTTTATATCGCTCATTTTCCTGCTTTCACCTGTAAGCAAAAGTATTTCTTCAATGCCCGAATCTGCAATTACCTTCATCTCATGTTCTATTTCCGGCATATTTAATTTCTTTCGGTTAATATCATTATAACAATTAAATCCACAATAAATACAGTAATTTTCACAGTAATTGGCAATATACAATGGTGTAAACATATAAACTGTATTTCCAAAGTGTTTACTTGTCTCAGACTTTGCTTTTTGTGCCATCTGCTCAAGAAATGGCAGTGCAGCAGGTGAAAGCAGTGCTTGAAAATCCTCTATACTGCAAGTCTGACTGTCTAACGCTCTTTGAACATCTGCTGTAGTATATTTTTCATATTCATATAACTTAACAGTACTTAAGACCTTATCCATAATATCCGAAGAAATTGTTTCCATTCCTTCGATATATTTCATATGGTCTGTCCTTGCTGATGGGTCGCTTTCCAACAAATGCTTATGCTCCAAAGCAGCCACACTCAATTTATCTGAATCTATAAAAAACTGGTTCTGTGCCATAATTTACCTCCATAATTAGCTGTCTTTATGCATACTAGTCTCTGAGAAATCCCGTAAGTGGGTCAGAGGCAGAAGCACCACGCTCAAGCACACGTCCAAGCCCTGCTAGGTATGCACTTCTTCCTGCCTCTATAGCAGATTTAAATGCGGCTGCCATCACTGGAATATTACCAGCCGTAGCAATAGCAGTATTTGCCATAATCGCTGCTGCACCCATCTCCATAGCTTCACACGCTTGTGATGGCTTTCCTATTCCCGCATCTACTATTACAGGCAAATCAATCTCATCAATTAGTATCTGTATAAACTCTTTAGTAGCGAGTCCTTTATTAGAACCAATAGGAGAGGCAAGCGGCATAACGGCTGCTGCCCCTGCATTAACTAAATCCCTAGCAGCATAAAGGTCAGGATACATATATGGCAGTACAACAAATCCCTCATTAGCAAGCATTTCTGTAGCCTTAACTGTTTCTGCGTTATCTGGAAGCAGATATTTACTATCCCTCATAATTTCAATTTTTACAAAATCACCACAGCCAAGTTCTCTTGACATTCTGGCGATTCTCACTGCCTCTTTCGCATCCCTAGCTCCGGATGTATTTGGAAGGAGTGTAACACTATCTGGTATATAATCAAGTATATTTTCATTTTTCTTTGTGTTTGTACGACGTACAGCAAGTGTAATAATCTCCGCACCTGCATTTTCTACAGCAGCTTTTATAAGTTCCATAGAATATTTTCCTGAACCAAGTATAAATCGTGAGTTAAATATTTTACCGCCTAATTTAAAAGTGTCGCTCTCTTCTCCTCCTCCTACAAAGCTTACAATCTCAACAATGTCTCCATCTGACAGAGTAGTCTCGCCATACTTTTCCTTTGGAACAATTATCTCATTACGCTCTACAGCTATACCTTCAATTACATATCCACTTTCCTCAAGGTATGTACGCAGGTTCTTTCCTGCTGCATCAATGCTCTCTCCATTTATCTGTACCATTGAAATTCTCCCTTCTGAATAACTAAATAATATTATCACATAAAATAAAAATGCCACACAAAGAAACTACACCCGAGGTGGTGTACCCCTTCATGTGGCTTTATGCCTCACTCTGTTTGATATATTACTATTTACCAAAAAATAAGTCAAGACAGAACTGCATTTTTTTAATGCAATTAATGTCATATAGTGATAATATATTGGTATACAGGCTAAAGTATTCGTGCTGTTTTATTCACTAAGCCTGTGCTAATTAAATGACAGCACAGAAATGAGGTTAAAATGTTTAAAACTAGGTCCCAAAAAGAAAAGGGATTAAATATTATTATTGTTGGCTGTGGAAAAGTTGGAGCTACTTTAACAGAGCAACTGTCCAAAGAAAGCCACGATATCACATTAATTGACAAAAACCCACTAAAAGTCCAGCACCTTACCAATACTTATGACGTTATGGGACTTACTGGGAATGGAGCAAGTTATAATGTACAGATAGAAGCTGGCATTGAAAGTGCAGATTTACTTATTGCTGTAACTGATTCTGATGAATTAAATCTGCTTTGTTGTACTGTTGCCAAGCGTGTTGGAAATTGTGCAGCTATAGCACGTGTACGCACCCCTGACTATAGCGAAGAATCTGCATATCTTCGAGAAAAACTTGGGCTTGCTATGATTATCAATCCCGAACTTGCTGCTGCACGTGAAGTTGCCCGCCTTCTTTATCTGCCAACCGCATTAGAAGTAAACCCTTTTGCACATGGACAAGTAGAACTCATTACATTTAAACTGCCTAGAAATAATATTATAACAAATAAAACTGTAGTTGTACTTGGCAAAAAAAATATTTCACAAAATATACTTTTTTGTGCCGTGGAACGTGGTGGAGAAATTATTATTCCTTCAGGAACATTTCGATTCGCTGCTGATGATATAGTCTCCTTTGTTTCTTCTCGTGAAGGTTCTAGGAACTTTCTAAAAAAAATTGGATTTGATACTAAACAGGTCAACAACACAATGATTATAGGAGGTGGAAAAGCCGCATACTATCTGGCAAGACAACTTTTGCCTATGGGAATTGATGTAAAAATTATAGAAAATGATATTAACCGCTGTAACGAACTAAGTGCACTTTTGCCGAACGCAATTATTATTAATGGCGATGGCACTAATGAAGACTTATTAATGGAGGAAGGCATTAAATATATCGAATCTTTTGTGCCTCTTACTGGAATAGATGAAGAAAATATTCTTCTGACGCTCTTTGCAAGAGAAGTCTCTAATGCGAAAGTAATTACAAAAATCAATCGTATTAACTTTAAAGGTGTGATAAGTAATCTTGATTTAGGCAGTGTAGTCTATCCTAAATACATAACCGCAGAGGCAATTATCGCCTATGTCCGTGCAAAAAAAGCATCTATGGACAGTAATATCGAAACACTCTACCATATGTTTGATTCACGTGTGGAAGCAATCGAATTTTTGGTAGAAGAAGAATCAGAAGTAACTAATATTCCCATTATGGATATGAAACTTAAAAAAAATTTGCTGCTTTGTTGTATCCACAGAGAAGGACGTACAATAATTCCTTCTGGAACAGATATAATAATCCCCGGGGACAAAGTTGTTATTGTAACTACGCATACTGGTTTTGACAATATCCAGGATATTTTATCAATAAAGTATAATTAGGAGGATGTTATGAATAATTCTGTACTGAGGTATATTTTAGGATATGTTCTTAAAATTGAATCCATCCTGTTATTATTTCCATGCCTTGTAGCAGTTATTTATAAAGAAACAGAAGGCATTTACTATTTATTTTCTGTATTTGTGTGTGGTATTCTTGGCATACTTCTCACCTTAAAAAAGCCTTCAAGCTTTGTCTTTTATTTAAAAGAAGGAAGCATTGCCACTGCACTAAGCTGGATTGTCATTAGTATATTTGGAGCAGTACCATTCTATCTTACAGGTGAAATACCATCATTTACTGATGCACTTTTTGAAACAATATCAGGTTTTACGACAACAGGAGCAAGTATATTAAGTGATGTCGAAGCACTTTCTCACTGTAGTTTATTTTGGCGTAGCTTTACACACTGGATTGGTGGCATGGGAGTGCTTGTATTCTTACTTGCCATTATACCATTAAGTGGTGGTTCGCAATTTAACCTGATGCGTGCCGAAAGCCCAGGACCATCTGTTGGAAAACTTGTACCTAAAATCAGAACTACAGCAAGGCTTTTATATGTTATCTACTTTGGAATGACATTAATACAAATAATTTTTATGTTGGCAGGCGGTCTTAATCTGTTTGATACACTTACAATTACATTTGGTACCGCAGGGACTGGTGGATTTGGTATTAAAAATAGTAGCATTGGTGAATATTCACCTTACATACAGTGGATTGTTGCCATATTTATGTTTTTATTTGGTGTCAATTTTAATGTTTACTATTTTCTTATATACCGCAAATGGAGAAAAGCACTAAATATGGAAGAAGTACACACATATTTTATCATAGTTATTGTATCTTCTGGCATTATATTTTTTAATATACTAGACACAATGCACTCAGCATCCGATGCTCTGCGCCACGCATTTTTTCAAGTATCTACACTTATTACCTCCACAGGGTTTTCTACAGTTGATTTTAATTTGTGGTCACAGACTTCTAAAACTGTACTTGTCATGGTTATGTTTATCGGAGCTTGTGCCGGAAGCACTGGTGGTGGAATAAAAGTTTCACGTATTATAATTTTATTTAAAACAATAAAAAAAGAACTAATATCTTATATTCATCCTAAAAGTATTATGAAAATCAAAATGGATGGAAAGCCAATTGAACGCGACGTAGTACGTGCAACAAATGTTTACTTTGTCACTTTTACAGTTATTTTTTCACTATCTGTGCTTGTCATTTCATTTGATGATAAAGATTTAGTTACAAATTTCACTGCAGTTTTAGCAACTATTAACAACATGGGACCGGGATTTGAAGGAGTTGGTCCAACACAGAATTTTGGACATTTTAGCATCTTGTCAAAATTTGTGCTTATGTTTGATATGCTGGCTGGACGCTTAGAATTGTTTCCACTTTTATTACTATTTCATCCATCCATATGGAAAGAACTTATCACTAGAAAGAAGCCAGTTATTAAAAAAAATTAGAATTATACAATATTTAGAAAGGTTTGGTTACGCATATGATTAAGAAAGATATCACTTATTTTGATTTAGAGCAGATTGCAGAGTCTGGACAGTGTTTTAGATGGAAGAAATTAGATGAACACAAATATCGCATACCAGCTTTTGACAGTTATTTAGATATTGCACAGATAGACAAGCATTTTGAATTATCATGCACTGAAGAAGAATTTGAGCGAATCTGGTATAACTATTTTGACCTTGGAACTGACTACGAAGAAATTATAAGACGTATAGACCCTAAAGACGAATTTCTAAAAAATGCGGCGGATTATGGTAAAGGAATAAGAATCCTTAATCAAGATATATGGGAGACAATAATTTCATTTATTATTTCACAAAATAACAATATTCCACGTATCAAAAAAGGCATAGAGTCAGTATGCAGTAGATACTTGCACCAATCACCTAAGCTTGAAGGTACAGACATTTACATGATACCATATCTTGATGATATAGAAAAAAATGGAGGTGAAGAAAGCCTTTCAGAACTTGGTCTTGGTTATCGAGATAAATATATATGGGGAATGTGTAAGTTTCAAAATCAATCTCCAAACTTTATAGAAGAACTTAAAAAGCTTGACTATAAAAGCTCCATGAAATATCTTATGGAATTCAAGGGAATTGGAAAAAAAGTTGCAAACTGCATATGTTTGTTTGGACTTCACCACCTAGATGCTTGTCCAATAGACGTGTGGATGAAAAAGGTTATTGATGAAGAATACAATGGGGAAATGCCTGCATGGATGACAGATAAATATGCAGGTGTGTACCAGCAGTATACTTTCTTTTATAAAAGAGAAAAAAAATAGAGCAAATAATAGCAAAAAAGACTATAATCTGTACTTTTTTGTCGAATAGAATGCATAGACTGTAAATTATTATAAGGTTATTATATATATAGATTATTATATTCTTGAAACTGCGAACCAAAACTATAGAAAGTTATGGAAAGGAAATGGTTTTTATGGAACAATCTATATGGGAAAAACCAGAAGATATTAATAGAAAACTGGCAGAAAGAGTACAGACAGTACGCCAAAAAAAGTATATTACACAAGAAGAATTAAGCATATTATCTGATGTAAGTTATGGCTCAATTAAGCGTTTTGAAGCATCAGGAAGAATTACCCTGCTCTCTTTGACTAAAATTGCAATGGCACTTGACTGTACAGACGAACTTCGCAATATTTTCACAAAATTTCCATATTGGGATATGCAGACCATTATTGATATCAACAAATAGTCTATATTCATAATGGGATAAAAATATACCATTAATTAATGCCAATACAATATATTGACAAGTAAAACTACTCTGTGAGACACACTTAGCCTTGCAGAGTAATTTTCATAAATAATTTTACAAATTTCTTATTTACCAATCACTTCTTTATACTCGCAAATGAATTCTCTTAATTTATCACTATTTTGAAAAAAATTATATCTAGAATCATTTTCCACTTTAGCCAAAATTGCTGACAGCATTTTTTGTGGATTAGATATTTTTGCAATATGATAAAATAGTGCTGAATAGTGGTAAAAAACACATTTAAACAAATCTTAATCAGAATTGTAATAAGATTGTAAGATGCACATGATATTATATAATCTGTTGAAATCAAATGGATTATATCAAATGTGAAAAGGTGTTTATAACAGTTTTTACATTGGAAATGGAGT